>CBFHHG010000001.1:0-141065 GCA_965655585.1 Candidatus Arcticimaribacter sp.
GTGATAATTTTTTGATCTCGTACTCTCGTTTTGAAGCAGTCGAACGATCGGTTAGCGCCTCAGAGTACACTAAGTCGACGGGTCTTCTATTTCGTGTATACTTAGCTCCTTTTTTTGAATCGTTATGTTCTGAGATTCTTCTTTCAAGGTTGGTCGTTATACCAGTATATAAGCTGGTATCCGAACACCTCACAATATAGACCCACCAATCTTTTGTATCTGCCATGAACTTCGAATATTAAACTCTAAGAAATCGGATAAGTTGTAAAAATGTTTGTAAAAGCGAACTTCATCTTCCTCAGAATAAACCAACCACATAAAGCCAAATTTTTTTCCATACCAAGTATAATAAGTGTCCTGCGATTAAACCTATTGTGAGTATTTTTTGATTTGTTTTATTTCCTCCAAAAAGCTTGAATTTGCGAACAAGAATATAGGAAATCCCTATGCTAATTAAAATCCATAAGCCAAATGCAGCATAATCAATCAAGGTAAATAAGAAAATCATAATTACAATATACAGCAATTTAATCGCTAGAAGTTGGAAGTAGGATTGTTTTTAAAGGTCGATGGGTTTTCTCCACTGATTTTTTTAAATGTCCGATTGAAATACGATAAGCTTTCGAAACCACAACCATAACAGGCTTCACTTACGTTTTTCCCAGCAAGGAGTAAACGTTTGGCTTGAGATATTCGGTATTGGTTTAGAAAAGCGGTAAACGTATTTCCGCTGTGTTTTTTAAAATACCTACAAAAAGCCTCTTTACTGAGGTTGACCAATTGTGCCACTTCCTCTACTTTGATTTTCCGAACGTAGTTTTCATCAATAAAAGAATACACTTTTTGTAAGCGCAGTTGTTGTTTCTTGGCTGAGGTATTGTAAACTGGGTATTGATGCAAAAGTTCAAACTCTTCAGACGAGGCCAGTGTTTTTAAGATCAAAAGAACAGCAATGAACTGATCAAAGGCGTTGAGCTGATGCAATGTTTTGATTTGCGCACCAACAGCCTTTTTTGTTTTTCCGTAAAAGGCAATGCCGTGTTGTGCTTTTTCAAATAAGGTATAAATAATCGAAAGCTCTTGGGCATGATTAAAAACCTGTTCTTTAAAGGACGGGCTTATGTGAAGCACTTCTTTTCTGTAAGCAGCTTTTATGCCGTGGTCAAAATTCAGATGGGGAATGTTTGAGCCGATTAGCACCAAGTCACTTTGCCGGAAGTTGGACCGATGTTTTCCAACATGACGTATGCCATCTGCTCCCTCAATATAAACCAACTCATACTCGGGGTGAAAATGCCAAAAAAATAAATCATTTAGTTTTGGATCGTGCAATAAGCGAAAAGAACTCTTATCGTCGGGTTGAATGTTTTCGAGTTGTATTTTCATTAAATTGGTATTTATTGCACAATATTCAGTTAATAAGATCAATATAGTTCAAATTACAATCAATATCAAGGTTGTAGTCTAGTTTTTATACCTATAGTTTTGAATAAATAATTCCAAATCAATTTAAAGTCAGAAGTATGAAGAAAGATCTTAAAACAACGATGGCAAACAAGGCCCACGAAGAAATTCCGGGAAATCCCTCTGTTTCTACAAGTAGTAAGCAAAAGTTAAACGACCGTTCGAATGGGAAACCCTTACGGATTTTGTCGGAAGAAGACTGGAAGTTTTGGATGCAAAACGGGTATGTGGTAATAAAAAATGCAATCCCAAAAGCTCAAGCTAAAGCAACGGAAGATTTTATATGGGAATTTGATGAGAAAGATGCTAACGACCCTTCTACTTGGTATGCCCAGCCTCGTGCCGAAATGAAAATGAAGGAATTGGCAGGAACGGGAATGGTAGAAGCATACAACCACCAGACTCTTTGGAACAACCGTCAAACACAAAAGATATACGATGCCTTTGTAGATGTATGGGGAACCGAAAAATTATGGGTCACAATCGATCGGGTGAATCTGAATTTCCCCCAACGTCCCGGCGAAGAAAAGGAGGGCTTTATTCATTGGGACTACGATCCAGAAACCAGACCACAAAACGTGCAGGGTGTTATTGCACTTGCAGATCAAATGGACGAAAAAATGGGTGGATTTCAATGCATTCCGTGGCTGTACCGAAATTATGATAGCTGGAAACTAACCCAACCAGAAGACAGAGATCGTTTTCAGCCCAATTTAGAAGCGTTGCACGATAAGATCGTCAAAGTAGTTATGGAGGCTGGGGATTTACTCATTTTTAATAGTACAGAACCGCATGGAATCCGCCCCAATCGGTCTGAAAATAAGGTAAGAATTGCACAGTATATTTCGATGATGCCTGCTGAGGAAGAGAATCAAGAACTTATAGATTGGAGGGTAAATTCATGGAAAAACAGGATTGCCCCCGAAGGTTATGCTTTTCCAGGTGACCCAAGAAATTGGGAGCAGGAGCGATATAAGCGAGCAGATCTATCTACCTTAGGCAAAAAACTACTGGGACTAAACAAATGGTAAACAAGATCAAAACGATTTAAAACCCGATTACATGCTAACATCAATGAGTTTATTAGACATTTTCATCATACTAATTTATTTTGGAATTATTTTATGGATAGCCCAATGGGCTTCGAAAAGTAAAAGTGAGTCTGGGGGAGCAGTTGATTATTTTTTAGCAGGGAAGAACTCTGGTTGGCTGGTAATTGGAGCTTCTCTTTTTGCCTCAAACATTGGATCAGAAATCATTCTAGGCGTTTCTGGTGCAGGAGCCCGTGGGAATATGCCCATGGCTAATTTTGAAATAATAGCCTCTTTAGTATTGATCCTTTTGGGCTGGGTTTTTGTTCCCTTTTACTTGCGAACAGGAGTTTTTACAATGCCTGAATTTTTAGAGAAACGCTATTCTGTAGCCTGTCGTAATTACCTTTCAATAATTTCTATTTTGGCTTATGTAATCACCAAGATTTCTTTAATCATATTTGCGGGTGCCTTGGTATTCGAAACCATTGGAATTTCTTTTTGGACCGGGGCAATTATTACAGTAATTGCTACTGGATTCTACACCGTTTTGGGAGGATTAAAAGCGGTGATTTATACGGATATGGTTCAAGCGTTTATTTTGCTTGTAGGAACCCTTTGTGTCACCGGATTTGGACTATACGCTTTGGGAGGCTGGGATAATTTATTAGCCATACTAACCGAAGCTTCCGCAGTAAATGGAAATCCACCTCGGGAACAATTTTTTAACTTATGGCGGCCTATGGCTGACACCGAATATCCCTGGACAGGAATGCTTTTTGGAGCGCCTATTTTAGGGGTTTGGTATTGGTGTACCGATCAATATATTGTTCAGCGGGTACTTTCTTCTAAAGACGAAAGTAATGCTAGAAAAGGAGCGTTATTTGCAGGTTATTTGAAACTCCTACCCGTATTCATCTTCTTCATCCCAGGGGTAATCGCATATGCACTTTTACAAGAAGGCGCCATTGATTTTTCAATTGACAATGCAGACCAAGCACTTCCTGCTATGATCAACCAATTTTTACCTACAGGATTGAAGGGTCTTGCAATTGCTGGATTACTTGCTGCTTTGATGAGTTCACTTTCCTCAGCATTCAATTCCAGTTCAACACTCCTAACGATTGATTTCTATTTGAAGTACAAGCCCAAGGCTTCTCCAAAAGAGTTGGTCCGTTTTGGTCAATTTGCAACGGTTATTTTAGTACTCGTAAGTTTGGGTTGGATTCCTTTTATGAAATCACTAATGGGTGGAGGAATTTTTCATTACCTACAAAGTATCCAGGCTTATATATCCCCACCCATTGCCGCTGTTTTTCTTTTTGGGCTATTCTATAAATGGATTAATGCAAAAGGAGCAATCGTTTCCTTGTGGATGGGTTTTATCGTTGGAATTTTCAGATTAGTAGCAGAATTTCTCTCAAATGAAGGAACCTTAGTAGTTGCAGAAGATTCTCTTTTGGGGCTTTTTATAGGGATTAACTTTTTGCATTTTGCCTTATTTTTATTCCTATTCTGTGCTTCAATTCTAATGCTTGTTAGTAAACTGACCCCTCCACAGTCATTAGCAACGCTAGAATTGGTTACGTTTAAATCGAGGAACCTTAGACCAAAATTCACATGGTCGACAGACATGACCTTAACCGTTGTGCTAATCGGACTTGTATTGCTGCTTTGGACGTTCTTTAGCCCATGGGGGATTGCACAATAGAAAACAACATAGAAAATGGATTTAGAATTAAAAGATAAAAGAGTTTTTATTACAGGATCTACAGCTGGAATTGGTTTTGCAACAGCAAAAGCATTACTGAACGAGGGCGCTAGCGTCATCCTCAATGGTCGAACTTCTGCCTCAGTAGAGGCAGCGATTAAACGCCTAGAACAAGCGTTTCCTAACGGAACAATTTCTGGGATAGCAACAGACTTCAGCATACTAGGAGAAGTGAATAATCTCCTAGAAAACCTACCTAAAATAGATGTCTTAATTAACAATGTAGGGGTGTATTCTTCGGGTTCTTTTTTTGAAACAGAGGACGCAGCGTGGTACCGTCAGTTTGAAGTAAATGTAATGAGTGGCGTTCGCTTATCGAAAAGTTTGCTGCCCGGGATGCTGTCTACAAATTGGGGGCGGATTTTATTTATTTCTAGCGAATGTGCTAGCCTAACGCCTCCTGATTTAATTCCATATAGTATGACCAAAGCGGCTGTTTTAGCCGTTTCTCGTGGCTTGGCTCAATTAACAAAAGGAACGGATGTAACGGTTAACTCCGTGATTCCGGGCTCTACATTGTCAGAAGGGGCCGAACAGTTTTTAGAAGATGCTGCACAAAAAGAACAGAAGACAAAAGATCAAATAGAAAGCGCTTTTTTTACAGAGGTGAGAACAACCTCCTTACTTCAGCGTTTTGCAAAAGTAGAAGAAGTGGCTCACACCATCACCTATTTAGCCAGCCCGCGTTCTTCTGCGACTAACGGAGCCGCAATTAAGGTAGATGGCGGAAGTTCTGGAGGCTTGTTTTAATTTTTTGGGTCGGGTTTTTTAATTCAAGGCGTATTTTCTGGAAATTGATTATCTTGAATAAGTAAAATATAGCGCGATCAAAAAGCTTATCTTTTTTCTTGTTTTTCTCTCCTTCTTCACTTTTGCTCAAGAACGGAACGAGGCTCTAATTATACAAGGAGATATTTTTACAGTTTCCTACAATGAATTATTCGAGCAGCCCAATTGGATTACCTATTGTGTTCGAGATGTTCCAAAAAATGTAGATCGAAAAGGATATAATTTTCGAAAAGACCCACAGGTTTGGACTTCAAATAATGCTGATTATAAAAACAATATTTGGGACAAGGGGCATTTGGCACCCGCCGCTGCATTTTCTGATTCAGAAGCGAATCTAAAAGCTACTTTTTCTTTTTTGAACTGCACACTTCAACACCAAAAATTAAATCGAAAAGAATGGGCCCAGCTTGAACAACAAGTTCGTGATTGGGCGAGAGACTTTGGCGACATAGGTGTAGAAGTAAATGTTCTTTTTGAATCAAATCATCAAGTTTTGCCTACGGGAGCACATGTACCTTCTGGCTTTATCAAACGGATTCAGTTTCCTGATGGAGCCGCTAAATGTTTCTACTTTCCTAATGAAGATACATTGAATAAAAACTGGACTCAATTTGAGATCGCCTGCAATTAAGACTCAAACCGTTCGATGGATTACCATAGGAAAACTTAAAAAGACACCCCCGGTATTTCCTATCGGACTCATAAAAAATGCACAACACACTATTCCAAGCCTTAAAAAAAATGGAAGCATCGAATCGGAAAGAAAAACAAGTTGTTTTTCAGACTTTGAAGATCAGTTCTTTTCGAGTTGTATTGTAAAATGCCGCATGATGGGCGCCTCCCATTTGATGGAATAACCCCTTTTGGCTTCTTTACGGCTGTCGAATACTTTTTTAATTGCCACTGCTACGTATTCCATATGGGAAAGCGTGTAGGTTCTTCTTGGGATAGCCAAGCGAACCATTTCCAATTTCGGAAAACGATTTTCTCTGGTTACGGGATCTCGATCGGCCAACAAAGTTCCAATTTCTACTCCGCGAATTCCTGCAACAATATATAATTCAATCGCCAAAGACTGTGCTTGGTACTCTTCTTTAGGAATCTCGGGGACAAACTTTGCAGCATCAATATAAACGGCATGACCGCCGAATGGCTTAAGAACAGGAATGCCAAAGGCATTGAGGCGTTTGCCTAAATAGGCCGTTTGCTGAATTCGGCTTTCTAGATATTCGAATTCTACTCCTTCGAGTAATCCTTGTGTCAAAGCGCCCATATCCCGACCTGACATTCCGCCATAGGTAACAAAACCTTCGTACATGACAGCAAAAGTAGAGCAGCTTTCGTAAACCTTTGGATCGTTCAACGCAATGAAACCTCCCATATTGACAAGCCCATCTTTTTTTGCGCTCATGGTCATTCCGTCTGCTAAAGAGAATGTCTCTTTTACAATATCCTGGATGCTGTGGGTGGCGAATTCTTCTTCGCGTATTTTAATGAAATAGGCGTTTTCTGCAAAACGAGCAGCATCGATGTAAAATCCAACTTCATATTGATTGCATAGGGCACGAACCGCACGAATGTTTTCAATAGAAACCGGTTGCCCACCCGCAGAGTTACATGTAATAGTCATCAGTACAAAAGGGATTTTTTCTTTGTGATGTTGCTGTAGAATTGCCTCGAGCTTTTGTAAATCAATATTTCCTTTAAAAGGATGATCGATTGCAATGTCAAAAGCTTCGTCTATGGTACAGTCTACTGCTGTTGCTTTTCGGTATTCGATATGCCCTTTGGTAGTGTCGAAATGAGCATTCCCGGGAACAAAATCACCTTCTTTTACTAAAGCTGAAAACAAAACATTTTCTGCGGCTCTCCCTTGATGGGTTGGAATAAAGTGAGTAAAACCTGTAAGGTCTTTTACTGTTTTTTCTAATTTCAAGAACGAGCGAGAACCAGCGTAACTTTCGTCTCCCAACATAACCTCAGCCCATTGCTTGTCTGACATTGCTCCCGTGCCAGAATCGGTAATTAAGTCGATAATGACTTGATCGCTGTTTAACTTAAAGAGGTTATAGGATGCTTCCTCGATCCATTTTTTTCGTTGTTCAGGAGTCGATAATTGAATCGATTCCACAGTTTTTATTTTATAGGGTTCTATATAAGGTAAGTGCATACCAATTGGATGTTCGTTATTTAAAAATTGAAAAGGGCTCTTTTGAAAGAGCAATAGGAGGTATTAAGCCAAGATGTAAGAGTCTCGGTTTTTGATATTCTGGAAAAGACGGAAAGAAAAGGTCTTCATTATCATGGCTTAAAACTAAGACAATTTTTGAGATCTAGGGGCGTTTTCGCCTAAACATACAGCATACAGTAAAATTTAAAAAAATAGAAAAGACAACAGTAGTTTTGAGTTTGATTTTCAGGGAATTAAAAGCAGATTGAATAGTTTAATACTTTTTTTAGGATAAAACACACATTATTTTCAATTCTTTTTAACACCCTCAAACCTTCTGCAAGCCTATGGTCATCAAGGATCAACGACATTCTCAGCCTTAGAAAGATCAAAAAAAAGAACTTTATTAACAGTAAGGTGGTTTTACATTGATTTAATCCCTACATTTGCAGTCAATTAAAAAATATAATTATGAGTAATCACAACGGAACTGTAAAGTTCTTTAACAACGCAAAAGGATTTGGATTCATCACTAACGAAAGTGGAGAAGATATTTTTGTACACGTAAACAATACCCAAGACGAAATTACTGAAGGAGACAAAGTTAGCTATGACGTAGAGGAAACTCCAAAAGGTCTTAGCGCTATCAACGTTAGTCTAGAAGACTAATTCGTATAAAGTATAGTGTAAGAAGCCCTACCATTTGGTAGGGCTTTTTTTTTGGCCAAAAACTAAACACTCCCCTTATTAATTTTTACATACCCTTTATACGGCTTGGTTGAGGTACATGACCGCTTATTCAATACCAGGAAAGGCTACAAGAATTCCTTTTTAGGAGAATGTATTTTTCAGATCCAGAAAATATGCATTAGAACTTCTCTTTAAACCAAAGCGTTTTTATAAATTTGTTTTAAATGTATTACAACAAAGACCATACTAAAAAACAGTTTGTTAATAATATAATCGCATCATTGCTTTTCATATTTTTAATGATACCTACTGCTTTTCAGTTTGTTACAGTCTTTGACACACATGAACACACGGTATGCTCTGAGCAGCAAGTTCATGTACATACATCCATTGTAGAGTGTGAAATATGCTCCTTCCACTTCACTTCTTTACAATACAATTTAGTTCATCATAAAGAACTAGATGTATTTTTATTTCTAGAAACAACCCAAGAAAGAACTAATTCTTTGTTGTTTCATTCGTTTACAAGAACCAACATTCAGCTTCGTGGACCACCTGCTTTATCATAAATAAGACAGTATTTTTTATGTTAATTCAGCCAATCTATGCGAATTTATTTTCTAGTGACTCTGCTATTAAGCAGTTTCCTTTCCTTATCACAAAGTTGTGACTATACGCTTTCGGGTGTACTCACCGACCTTCACGACGGATCTGTCCTTGAAGGAGCAACACTTATTGTTGCCGGTTCTGAGCGCCTTGTAGTTACTGATTTTGAAGGGAAGTTTATGATTCCAAACCTATGCAATGAGACTTATTCTATTCAAATATCTCATCCCTATTGTTTGACAAAAGGATTTAACGTTACACTCTCTGGAGATACGTTTAAGTCCTTTAAACTGGAGCATCATTTAGAAGAGCTGGAGGGAATCAGCATAGACGGAAGAATAATCCGAAATCAATCCAAAACCCTACAGGAAAACATCCTCTCCAAGGAGGAATTAGAACGTTTTGGTAGTAGATCACTTGGCGATGCACTGGCAAGTTTAAGTGGAGTTTCTTCATTGAATACAGGAAATACGGTCATAAAGCCAATGATCAACGGTCTACACAGTAGTCGCGTTGTTATCATTAACAATGGGGTGCGGATGGAGGATCAAGAATGGGGAGCAGAACACGCACCCAATATTGATGTGAATGCAATCGACAAGCTAACGCTTATAAAAGGAGCAGGGGCACTTCAGTATAGTGGTGATGCTATTGGTGGAGTTATTATTGCTGAAACTTCAATAATTCCTTTTAAGGATAGCCTTTTTGGCAGTACTCAACTTGGTGGTGCTTCTAATGGTAAAGGCACATTCATTACTACCGAGCTTACTAAAAGTTTTGAAAACGGCTGGTATGCAAACCTGCAGGGTAGCCAGAAACGTTTTGGTGATTTTGAAGCTGCAGATTATATCTTAAGTAATACAGGAATAAATCAGCAAAATGCTTTTTTGAAGACAGGATTTAAAAGTTTCGATTACGGTTTTGAAGTTTTCTCCTCTCTTTTCAAAAATGAAATTGGAATTTTGAGAGCCTCTCATGTAGGAAGTGCTCAAGATTTATATCGAGCGATTGAAAGCGATAGACCATTAATCATAAATGAATTCACCTATGATATTATTGCTCCCAAACAAGAAGTAACCCACTATTTGGTGGGGATAAAAGCATATAAGCGATTAGGGGAACTGGGTAAGTTGAGTTTTCAGTATGATTTTCAGAGAAACAAACGCCTTGAATTTGATAATCGAAGAGGATCAGATAAAGGAGATGCTTCGTTGGATTTAGAGTTGGACACCTACTCTTTAAGGCTTGATTTGGATGCAAATGCTTCCGATCAATCAAGTTTTAAGGTGGGCGTTGTAGGCAGTTATCAGAGTAATTTTGCATTCAATACAGGTGTGCGGAGGCTGATCCCAGATTATGATAAGTACGATTTGGGAGCCTACCTAGTAGCAGATTATCAGTTGGATGATCAGTGGCTTTTTGAAATTGGCGCTCGATTCGACCATACGCAAATGGATGTTTTTAAGTTCTATCGAAAATCATTTTGGGAGTCTAGAAATTACGATCAACTTTTTGCTGATTTGGTTGTCGAAGACGACGGGAATCAGATCAGAACCAATCCAAAATTAAGTTTCAATAATGGATCGGGTTCCCTCGGAGTTGTTCATGATTTAGATGAAAAGCATAAGCTGTATTTCAATTATTCTCTTACTTCTCGAATCCCAAACCCCTCGGAGCTTTTTAGCGAAGGCTTGCACCATTCTGCTTCAAGAATTGAATTAGGAGATCTGACTTTTAATCCAGAAATAGGACAGAAACTGTCCGTTACTCTAGAACGAAAAGAAGAGCGTTTCAGTTATTCGGTCAACCCTTATTTAAACAACATTTTAGATTTTATTGTAATAGAGCCTATCACTACTAACAGTACAATTCGTGGGACTTTTCAAGTATGGGAGTATCGACAAACCAATGCTCAACTTTTGGGAGTTGATTTTGATGCGTCTTATGTTTTTAATAAAGTGCTACAATTCAATCACCAAGCATCCCTAGTAAAAGGATTCGATAAAATTCAAGAGGAAGCCCTTATTAGTATGCCACCTATAAACACAACAAATGAATTGGTTTATTATTCGAGCAAGATTAAAAATCTTCGCTTAGCACTACAAAGTGAATATGTATTTAGACAAAACGAGTTTCCCGACACCAATTTTGAAATATATATTCCAGAGACCGAAACGTATGAATTGGTTGAGGTGAGTTCCCCTCCACCCGCATATCACTTACTAAACTTCAATTCATCTATTGCTTTCGGTTTTTCTGAAAAATCAACTCTAACCGTTGGTTTTCAAATCACCAACATGTTCAATATTTCTTACAGAAATTACCTCAATCGGTTGCGGTTTTTTGCAGACGATTTAGGCAGAAACATTTCTGTAAACATCAAATTAAATTATTGATAATTAAAAACAATCAAATGAAGAATTTATATTTTTTAGCCACAGTATTTTTTACAATATTATTAGCCTCTTGCTCAAAAGACAATGAAACTCCAGAAGCTGTAAATGAGGAAGAATTAATTACAACACTTAAGGTTACATTAGTCCCGGTATCTGACGGGGATACCATTGTTTTAACGACTCGTGATTTAGACGGCGATGGACCCAATGAACCTGTAATTACAGTTTCATCTAACTTAGTAGCTGGTGTGAGTTACAACGGCTCTATTGAGCTTTTAGACGAAACAAAAAGTCCAGCAGATAATATTACCGAGGAAGTCGAGGAGGAAGCTGACGAGCATCAATTTTTCTATACCGTTGGAAGCGGATTGGATGTTACAGTAACGGCTACTAATTTGGACTCAAACGGAAATTTTTTGGGGACAGAATTCCTGTTAACCTCTAATGCTGCAAGTAGCGGTTCACTGACATTTACCTTGCGTCATGAACCAACTAAACCTAATGAAGGTCTCAGTTCTGCAGGTGGAGAAACGGATATAGCTGCTACTTTTAGTATAATTGTTGAGTAGGTTTTATTAAACCTACTCTTTTAAAATCAAACACCCTTTACCGATAAAGTAAAGGGTGTTTTTGTATTCAATCTTAAATCAAAAAGGGATTTAATTATGTGGACCTAAAAACAATAATGCCTTAAAACTACATCCGCGTCTGATAGGTATAGAGTTCGTAATACCTTCCTTGAGCGGCAATCAATTCCTCGTGTTTTCCACGCTCTACAATATCCCCATCTTCGATAACCAAGATCTGATCTGCTTTTTGAATGGTACTGAGTCGGTGAGCAATTACAAAGGTAGTTCGGTCTTGCATCAAGACGGCTAGACTTTTTTGAATAAAAGCTTCGCTTTGGGTGTCTAAATTAGAAGTTGCCTCGTCTAAGATTACAATTTTTGGACGTGCCAATAAGGCACGAGCAATTGAAATACGTTGGCGCTGCCCACCTGATAATTTCACTCCTCGTTCTCCAATAAGCGTATCTAAACCGTCATCAAACCGATCTGTAAATTCATTTACATAGGCGCCTTCAACGGCTGTTAGCAATTCTTTTTCGGTTGCATCTGGGCGCGGAAAAAGAATGTTTTCACGAATGGTTCCCTCGTATAAAAAATCATCTTGTAAAACAACACCCAGCTGACTTCTAAAGCTTCTTAAGTCTACTTTCGACAAGTCTACTCCGTCAATCAATACTTGCCCAGAACTTGGGTTTAAAAAGGCTGTAGCCAAGCCAGCAATCGTAGTTTTTCCGGAACCAGATGATCCAACCAAAGCGGTTACACTTCCCTTGGGCGCTTCAAATGAGATGCTGTGTAACACTTCTGTCTTGTCGTCGTAACTAAAAGATATGTTTTTAAAAGAGACAGCCCCTTCAATTTGCTTCAGTCTTTTGTTTCTTATTTCTAAATCATTTTCTTCAGGAATACGCATCAACTCTTGTGTTCGATCCAGACCAGCAAAGGCTTCGGTGAGCTGACTCCCAATATTACTCATCTGTACAATGGGGGCAATCATAAAACCTAGAAAGAGTGTAAAAGAAACAAACTCCCCGTAGGTCAGGGTATTTTTCATAATAAAATAACCCCCCATTCCCATGATGCTAGCCGAGGCCAAGCCGAGTAAAAAAGTTGATGAACTTGTCATCAGGGCGGTTGCGGTTAAACTCTTTTTTACATTTTGAAACAGCTCATCAACACCTTTTTCGAACACCTGTTGTTCTTGCGCTTCGGCATTGAATCCCTTAATCACTCGAATTCCATTGAGGGTTTCGGTTAAACGCCCCGTTACTTCTGCATTTATTTTTCCCCGTGCCCTAAAAATGGGACGAATATAGCCAAAAGCCTTTAAGGCAATCCCTGCGAAAATGGCAACAGGAACTAATACAAACAAGGTCATTTGAGCATTAATTCGAATTAAAATAACCAAGGATATGATGGCCGTTATACTTCCTCCAATCAATTGTACTAGACCGGTTCCTACCAAATTTCGAACGCCTTCAACGTCTGTCATTACACGCGACACCAAAGCTCCAGACTTGTTGTTGTCGAAAAAACTTATGGGTAAGGTGAGGAGTTTTTGTTGCACTTTGGCTCTAAGAATAGAAATTAAATGTTGCGCCTCTACACTCAAAATACGAGTGAGTGAAAAAGAACTAATCGATTGAAATAAAAGAGCAGAACACACCACAACCAATAACATTGTTAGTGCATGTGTATCCTTAGATGGGATGACTTCGTCTATTAAGTTTTTACTAGCATACGGAAGCACCAAACCCGATAAACTCCGGACGATGATTAAGAAGAGGCCCAAAGAAACCACTTTTCTTCTCGGCCAGATAAATTCTTTGAAGGCCCAACCGAAGGAAACATTATTTTTACTCATATCTTTGATTAAACAATAAAATTAAGCCAAAACTCTGACTTCGAATCTTTAGAAACCAAGTCTTTTAAATATATTTTTTATGAACGAAGAATTATTACAGATGTTTGATCCTACGGTCTATATCGCCATCGGTGTTTTTTTCGGTGCCGTTGGGGCTTACTTGGCTGAACAAAGAGGAAGAACCCACTACAAAGGGTTTTTAGTTGGTTTCTTTTTTGGGTTCTTGGGTGTAATGTCGCTTGTTTTATTTTTAAAAAACAAAAAAACACCTACGCCAGACAATTAAGATTTGACTTCATTTCTCTTTCTTCTTTTTGAAGTCACAAAGGCCAAAGCAAAACCACTCATTACGGTTATTAATCCGAGAAAGGAGAAAACCCGGAGCGTTAGTGTATTAAAATTATCCCTTCCTTCATAATCCATGGTGTGTGTCATCCATAAAAAATCGAACCACCTCCAACGTCGATGACGTATGCGTTGAAACGATCCATCGCGAGCACTCACATAGGCGATTGGATTTCCTTCTCCACTGAGCCAAGCCTTGTATGCTGGTAAGGGACGCCCCCGATACTCGTCGTGCTCAGAAACAGAATCGATGCGTTCAATTTTTTCAACTACATATTGATCAAGAATCGTATTTCGGATCACATTTAAAGCCATTTTTTCAGAAATAAGATTGAGCTTGTTTCCGGTAGTTGCATCGTAAAGATGACGATCATTGATCCAGTAAAACGGATCTTGACCGATGGTTTTAAGCTCTAAAGTTTGGATCGATAGATCGGTATTCTCAAGAGAATCTATTGCGATAAGGGAATTGAAAACATATTTTTCAGGAGCTTTGCGATATTGATCTCCGTGAATTTCATCAAGATTTGTCCAACTAAAGTACAAACCTGAGAGGGTCCAAAATAAGAATTGAATTCCAATGAAAATCCCTAAAAAGCGATGGGTTTTTCTAAACTTATTTATGGTTTGATAGCGCATGATTTTACCGTTTTATTTTCAAAAGTAGTTTAGTCACTTCGTAGAGTAAAATCCCAACTGGGCCCAACATAAAGGTAGCTAGGAGCGGGATAACGAGCCAAAGATGGTTAATTTTTTTTGACTTTGCCTCCCTTAAAATCCAACAGCCTACCCAAAAATCGAAGGCAAGATAATGCAACCAGCCAGCAGCTATCAGTTCAGGAGTACTGTTTTCGTACAGTGCAATAATTCCGTCTAGGGAAGAAAAATCAACACTGCCCATACCCCCATTTACATTCATAAAGTACAGATAAACGATACTCAATACCAACGGTATAAAAGGTCGTTCAGACAGGAGAACCGTAAACTTCCAATTGGGGATAAAAAGAAGCATCCCCCAGGCGGCCAGAATACTGGTATTGCAAATTGTAAATAAAAGTTCCGTTGTATTCATATATTAATTTTTTATTAGACCAAGTTCAATCAGGCGTTGATGTAAAAAAGCCCCAGCGGTTGAATCCTCGTATGCTTTAGGATGCTTTTCAGAAATGCAATGCGGCAAACAGTTGAGCGGCATTTCTGCAACAGGATGCATAAAAAATGGTACAGAATAGCGTGAACTTCCCCAGGCTTCTTTGGGTGGATTAATTACCTGATGGAGGGTAGACTTGAGTTGGTTGTTGGTTAGACGTGCCATCATATCGCCCATATTAATGATCAATTCATCGGGCTCAGCAATGGCATCAATCCAAGTTCCATCGTTGGTCATTACTTGCAAGCCGCTTCCTTGGGCACCCATCAATAAGGTAATCAGGTTGATGTCGCCATGGGCAGCAGCTCGGAGGGCATTTTCAGGTTCTTGCGTGATGGGAGGGTAATGTATTGCACGTAAAATCGAATTTCCATTTGCGATATACGGATCAAAAAAACACTCTTCTAAATGGAGGTGAATAGCGATTGCTTGAAGCACATGTTGTGCCGTTTTTTCTAAAAGTTTGTAGGCCGCTCTCCCAATAAGATTGAATTCAGGGAGCTCGTTAACCTTAAGGTTCTCAGGATACAGCTTTGGGCTAGTTTCCTCGTATTGGCCAAAGTGCCAAAACTCTTTTAGGTCTGCAACTTTTCTGTCTTTTGCGTGCTCCTTACCGAAGGAAGTATACCCACGTTGTCCACCCCCACCTTCAACTTCATACTGTTTTTTTTCTTCCAAGGGGAGGTCAAAAAAGGCTTTGATTTCCATATACAAATGTTCCATAAGTTCTGAGGAAAGGAAGTGTCCTTTTAAGGCGACAAAACCAATTTCTTCAAAAGCAGCACCTAACTGGGAAACAAACTGTTTTTTATCCTTAGGGTTAGTACTTAAAAAGTCATTTAAATCTACTTTAGGAATTTGTTGCACGTATTTTTTTTAAAAGATTTATATAAAATTATAACTATTGTTGGGTTTGCAGTATACTAAAAAAGCAGGTCCATCGACCTGCTTTTATTCTGATAGATAAAGAAAGGTTTATAACTGGCCTCTAAAAGGTATCAGTTGCTCGTCTTTCTTCAAATTCTTTTTGTAAAACATTTGATACCTCCTTTCTTCATTTAGTTCGACTTTGCTATTGTCATAGCTTAACTACTCCTTTCAAAGATAGAAAACAGAATGAGATTCCAGAATTATTTTACAATCTTTTTTAGGGTCAGCCCTTGTACTAATATGGTAAATAAAACCACGGCATAGGTTAGGAACAAGATGAGAGACTTTCCTTCTCCAAGCGACGCAGGTAAGTTCAACGCCAAGGCAATACTCAGCCCACCACGAAGACCACCCCAGGTAATAATAAGGGCAGTTTTCTCTTCAAAAACTTTTTTGATTGAAAGTATTTTTATGGGAATCATTACACCGATACCACGAGAAACAACCACCAATACAATAACGATCAGGGATAAGAAAAGATAGTTCAATTGAAAACTATTGAAGATGGTTAAAATTTCAAGACCAATAAGAATGAATAAAACGGCATTGAGTGTCTCGTCGAGCAAGTGCCAAAATTTATATACATAAGCTCCCATTGAAGTCTCTTCACTGTTGGCAGAGGCAATGTTTTTATTTAAAAACAAGCCAAGAATTACAACGCCAATAGGGCCTGAGAGGTGAAAGCGATGCGCTACAACCGAAACGATGAGGACCAAAGAAAGGGTGATGAGTACCTCTAGCTCTACAAATTCATTTTCAATATAACGGAGCAACTTGAGTCCTAGATAACCAACCAATGCGCCGAGTGCTAATCCACCAACAACTTCTGTTACAAAGAGCGTACTGACACTTTGAGCGGTTATCTGTTCTATACCTTCCGTTTTGATGTTGAGTAGGGTTAAAAAGAGAACTACTCCAATTCCATCATTAAAAAGAGATTCTCCTGCAATTCGGGTTTCTGTTGCTGGAGATAAATTCATTTTTTTGACCATAGCCAAAACAGCAATGGGATCTGTTGGAGCTATTAAAGACCCAAACAAAAGACAGTCTATAAGACTAAGCCCTAGGCCAGATAAACCTATGAAGGATTGTTGGGTAAGCCAGAAGGTTCCGTAACCAACCGCAAAGGTTGAAAAAACAACACCAAAGCTTGCAAGGAATAAGATGGTTACTTTGTCTTTAAGTAATTCACTAAGGTTAATGGTAATTGCACCTGCAAAGAGTAAGAAAGGGAGCATCACATTTATCAGTAGCGTACTGAAGTCAAACCGTTGTGTTAGCGAAGTCATTGCCTCTAAAAAAGAAGGAAATATTAAGCCCGTTATCAAAACAAAGACGGAAAGTATTATCGCCAAAACCATCAATCCAATGGTTTGAGGGAGTTTTAAAATACGCAAGTTAATAATTGAAAAAACCGAAGCTAACAAAAGTAAAACGGTAGATAATTCTAATACATCCATAAAAATAGTTTTCACCAAGTTACTAATTTGCCAATTGCCAACAAGGTCTTAACTTAATAATTGCATTTTTGCAATGTATTTCCCAACAACATCAAATTCTAAATTTACACGAGTTCCGACTTGGAATTCGTGAAAATTAGTATGTTCGTAAGTATACGGAATAATGGCAACAGAAAACTCTGATATCCCAGAATCGATAACCGTTAAACTTACGCCGTTGATGGTTATTGATCCTTTTTCGATGGTAATGTTTTTCATAGCAGGATCATAAGTAAAAGTGTATAACCAGCTACCGGCTGTTTCTTTAGCCTGAGTACATTGCCCTACTTGATCTACATGCCCTTGTACAATATGTCCATCCAAACGAGCACCCAGTTTCATCGCTCGTTCAATGTTTACCTTAGATCCTACTTTCAAATCACTGAGGTTGGTTTTATCCAAACTTTCTTGGATTGCTGTTACAGTATATTGGGTTCCTTCTATTGCGATAACCGTTAAACAAACTCCGTTATGCGCAACACTTTGATCAATTTTTAATTCGTGGGTTAAGGGACTTTCCATCGTAATATGAAGGTTTTCATTTTCGTGAATTAACTTTTTTACTTCCCCAAAACCTTCTATGATTCCTGTAAACATTTCCTAGATTATATTGATTAACTTTGTTGTTCAAAATTACTAATAAATCAAGGATTTGATGGAACAAGATCGAAAAATAAAAGTTGGAATTTCAATTGGCGACCCCAACGGAATTGGAATTGAAGTCATCTTAAAAATATTTCAAGAGAAAGAACTTTTCGATTTTTTCACACCGATTCTTTATGCAAATATGAAATTGATCAGTTTTCAGAAAAGACACTTAAATTTAAGGACATCACTGAATCCTTATACGGAAGGAGGAAAATTGAGCCCTACACAAGTTAATGTTGTTAACGTATGGAATACTCCGTTCAACGCTTCTTTTGGGCAATCGACCAAAGAAGGAGGGGAGCATGCATTAAAATCATTAGTATCGGCAACCAAAGCACTCAAAGAAGGCAAGGTCGACGTTTTGGTTACTGCACCTATTGATAAACACAACATTCAATCGGAGACGTTCAATTTCCCGGGACATACAGATTATTTAGCCAAAGAGTTGGGAGGAAAAAGCCTCATGTTTATGATTACGGAAGGACTTAAAGTGGGCCTGCTAACCGATCATGTTCCAGTAAGCGAAGTAGCTCAATTGATTACACCCGAGCGTATCGAAGAAAAAGTAGCGTTGATGATGGAGTCGCTTCGAGAGGATTTTGGAATCTCCAAACCTAAAATTGGCGTCTTGGGAGTCAACCCGCATACAGGCGATCAAGGGATTATAGGCAAAGAAGACGATGAAGTACTCAGGCCGACCTTAAAAAAATTATATGACCAGGGTCATATTGTACTTGGACCATACGCTGCAGATAGTTTCTTTGGCGCGCAAACCCATACTCAGTTTGATGCTGTTTTAGCGATCTATCACGATCAAGGACTGATCCCTTTTAAGACGCTGTCTTTTGGTCAAGGAGTCAACTATACCGCTGGATTGACTAAGGTTCGAACATCACCAGATCATGGAACTGCTTTTGAAATTGCAGGCAAAGGAGAAGCCCAGACAGACTCGTTTAAAGAGGCTCTTTTTGCTGCGCGAAACATCTTTTTTGAGCGCAGAGCTAACGAAAATATAAGCAGCTAATCTCTAGTAATTGACAATTTGTTAAGGAAAGCTTTTTGGTTGATATTTTTTTGTTAAATTTGCAGGCTCAATACCTATTGAATGGAACGCTCATCTGAATTCAAGTTGCCCTTTGTTGGCCTAAAAGAAGGAGTTCACCATTTTGATTATGAAATTGAGAATACGTTCTTTAAAGCATACGATTTTAATGACTTTTTTAACGCCAAAGTAAAGGTGGTGTTGACTTTTGAAAAAAAAGCAACCCTTTTAAACCTCAACTTTAAAGCCTTAGGAAGCGTTGAAGTTAGTTGTGATGTTACCGACGAACATTTTGATTTTCCAATCGATACAAGTTTTGATTGGATTATTAAGTTTGGAGATGAATACAACAACGACAACGATGAAATCTTAATCATTCCTCATGGTAGTTACGAAATTGACGTAGCTCAACCCATTTACGAGATGATTGTTTTGGCAATACCGGCTAAAATTGTTCATCCTGGAATTGAAGACGGAACATTAGACTCGGATATATTAATAAAACTAGAAGAACTACAACCCAAAGAGCGTTTGCTTCCAGAAGAAGAAAACGACCCTCGTTGGAATAAATTAAAAGACTTACTATAACAATAAATTAAAGGAATAAAATGGCGCATCCTAAGAGAAAAATATCGAAAACAAGAAGAGACAAAAGAAGAACGCATTTTAAGGCGACTCCTTCTCAAATCGCTGTAGATACTACAACAGGTGAAGCTCACTTGTACCACCGTGCTCACTGGCATGAAGGCAAATTGTTTTACAAAGGCAAAGTACTTATCGACAACACCGAAGTAGCTGAAGCTTAATAGGCAACTTAATTTTACACGAAAAATGCTCTCCTCAAGAGAGCTTTTTTTGTGAAAAAAAGATTCTACCTACAAAATATCTAGTATATTCACTTTTTAAGTGCTAGAAGATTAAGTAAGCATTTCAATGAAAAGCATTAACTCAAAAGGTATACAAGCTGCCATTACAGCAGTTAGCGGTTACGTTCCCTCCGAGATTTTATCCAATAGTGATTTGGAGCAAATGGTTGACACGAACGATGAATGGATTGTTAGTCGTACAGGAATTAAAGAGCGTCGTATTGCTCGAAATCCTTTAGAACCAACTTCTTTTTTAGCAATCCAAGCAGCAAATCAACTCCTACAAAAAAAGAATATTGATCCATTGACCATTGATTTGGTTCTTGTAGCAACGGTCACACCCGACATGGGAGTAGCTGCAACTGCAGCCTATGTTGCAACACAGATTGGAGCATACAACGCTTTTGGCTTTGACTTACAAGCTGCCTGTTCAGGGTTTTTGTACGGCATGTCTACTGCTTCCATGTACATTGAATCGGGACGCTACAAAAAAGTCTTGCTAATTGGGGCAGATAAAATGTCTTCGATTGTAGATTATAAAGACCGAACTACCTGTATTATTTTTGGGGATGGGGCTGGTGCAGTTCTTTTTGAACCTTCAGTAAATGGTTTTGGATTCGAAGATTCGTATTTGAGAAGCGATGGATCTGGAAGAGAGTCCCTCAACATTAAGGCAGGAGGCTCACTTCATCCTTTCGACGAGAATACCTATGCCGAGGGAGGGCATAACATCATCCAAGACGGACAAACCGTTTTCAAAAATGCTGTAAAGAATATGGCAGACGCTGCTGAAAAAGTAATGACTCAAAATCAGCTCGCTGGCGACGATATCGCTTTTTTACTTCCGCACCAAGCCAACAAAAGAATTATCGATGCTACTTCCAGAAGAATGAACCTTTCTGAAGACCGCGTATTGATGAATATAGAAAAGTACGGAAACACTACTTCAGCTACCTTACCTCTGTTGCTTTCGGATTACGAGTCAAAGTTTTCGAAAGGGGACAAGTTGATTTTTGCCGCTTTTGGTGGAGGATTTACTTGGGGAGCTGTATATTTAACCTGGAATTATAATAACTAAATAGTTTAGCATATGGATATTAAAGAAATTCAAAACCTTATTAAATTTGTTGCAAAGTCTGGTGCATCTGAGGTTAAGCTTGAGATGGAAGACATCAAAATCACCATTAAAACGGGTGGCGAAGATCGTTTGGAAACCACAACAATTGTCCAGCAACACCCTGGTTTAGTTCAAAATGCACCAGTTGTTCAAGTTCCCGTAGCAGCTGCTGAGCCTGTTGAAACACCAGCTCCTCCAGCAGCTGAAAATGATAATTTTGTTACTATAAAATCACCAATTATTGGAACTTTTTATAGAAAAGCATCCCCCGACAAGCCCGCTTTTGTAGAGATTGGTCAAGAAATTAAAGAAGGAGACGTTCTTTGCGTAATCGAAGCGATGAAATTATTCAACGAGATTGAATCTGAAGTACAAGGAAAGATTGTAAAAATCTTAGTAGACGATTCTACACCTGTAGAATTTGACCAACCTCTTTTCTTGGTTGACCCTTCCTAGAAGTTTCACAAAAAACAAATTCATGTTTAAGAAAATATTAATAGCCAACCGAGGTGAGATTGCGCTTAGGATAATCCGAACTTGTAAAGAGATGGGAATAAAATCCGTAGCAGTCTATTCCAAAGCCGATGAAGAAAGTTTACATGTAAAATTTGCTGATGAAGCGGTTTGTATTGGTCCAGCACCAAGCTCGGAATCGTATCTCAAGATGTCCAATATACTAGCTGCAGCTGAGATTACAAATGCCGATGCAATTCATCCAGGATATGGGTTTTTGTCAGAAAACGCTAAATTTTCCAAAATGTGTGATGAACATCAAATAAAATTTATTGGAGCTTCTTGTGAGATGATTAGTAAAATGGGAGATAAAGCCTCAGCTAAATCGACTATGAAAGCGGCTGGAGTCCCAACCATTCCAGGCTCTGAGGGAATTCTAAAAGATTTTGAAGAAACTCAAAAATTAGCAGCAGAAATGGGTTATCCCGTAATGCTTAAGGCTACAGCTGGTGGTGGTGGAAAAGGAATGCGTGCTGTTTGGGCTGAAGATGAACTCTTAAAAGCTTGGGAAAGCGCTCGTCAAGAAGCTGCTGCTGCTTTTGGAAACGACGGAATGTATATGGAAAAACTCATAGAAGAGCCACGCCATATTGAAATACAAATTGTCGGTGACAGCTTTGGAAAAGCCTGTCATTTGTCGGAACGCGATTGTTCTGTTCAACGACGTCATCAAAAATTAACTGAAGAAACACCCTCCCCTTTTATGACCGATGAACTTCGTGATGAAATGGGGGCCGCTGCAGTTTTAGCTGCAGAATACATTCAATACGAAGGTGCAGGTACCGTTGAATTTTTAGTTGATAAGCACCGGAATTTTTACTTTATGGAAATGAATACGCGTATTCAGGTTGAGCATCCGATTACGGAGCAAGTAATCGATTTTGACTTGATCCGTGAGCAGATTTCTGTGGCGGCTAAAATTCCAATCAGTGGGAAACATTATCTACCCAAACTACATTCAATCGAGTGTCGTATTAATGCAGAGGATCCGTATAATGATTTCCGTCCTTCACCAGGAAAAATCACCAACCTCAATATTCCGGGAGGCCATGGAATTCGCTTAGACACCCATGTATACTCTGGATATACCATTCCACCGTATTATGATTCGATGATTGCAAAGCTGATTACAACGGCACAAACACGGGAAGAAGCCATCAATAAAATGAAACGCGCCTTAGGTGAATTCGTAATTGAAGGTGTCAAAACAACCATTCCGTTTCACCTACAATTAATGGACCATCCCGACTATTTAGCGGGGAATTATACGACTAAGTTTATGGAAGATTTCGAAATGAAATAAGCCCTCGTTTTTCTACTAAAAAAGCCTGCAATATGCAGGCTTTTTTGTTTTATAAAGCAAATCAAAATATTTTTTGACAGCATCTTCGTAAGATAAGGAGTTCTATATCCAGTTTTTTTCAACCAAAAATTCAGCAATCTGAATTGTATTGGTTGCTGCTCCTTTTCTAAGGTTATCAGATACAATCCACATATTCAAGGTGTTTTCCTGTGAAAAATCTTTTCTAATTCTTCCAACAAAAACATCATTTTTGCCCTCAGCATAGATGGGCATTGGATAGGTGTTGGTATCTGGATTGTCTTGAACAACAACGCCCGGACTTTGATTCAATAGGTTTTGTACTTCGCTAACAGAAGCATCTTGTTTCAGCGCTACATTTACTGACTCACTGTGCCCACCCACTACAGGAATTCGGACAGCGGTTGCAGTAATTCGAATGCTATCGTCACCCAATATTTTATGTGTTTCTTGGATCAATTTCATTTCTTCTTTGGTGTATCCATTATCTTGAAATACATCACAATGTGGAATTGCATTTCGGTGTATTGGATAAGGATATGCCATAGTGCCTTGCTCCCCTTTATATTCGTTTTCCAATTGTTGAACCGCTTGAACACCTGTTCCAGTAATGGATTGGTAAGTAGAAATTACTAAACGTTGAATCCCATAGTTTCGTTGCAAAGGGGCTAGAGCAACAAGCATTTGTATGGTAGAACAGTTTGGATTGGCAATAATTTTATCCTCAGGTGTAAGTTCACTCGCATTGATTTCGGGAACTACAAGTTTCTTGGTTGGATCCATTCGCCATGCAGAAGAATTATCAATTACGGTTGTCCCTGCAGCGGCAAATTTTGGCGCCCATTCAAGCGAGGTTTCTCCACCTGCTGAAAATAAAGCTACATCGGCTTTCATTTCTACAGCTGTAGCCATACCAACAACCGCATAGGAGTTTCCCTCGTAGTCAATTGTCTTCCCAATGGAGCGCTCCGAGGCAACCGGAATTAGTTCCGTAACCGGAAAATTTCTTTCTGCAAGTACTTTTAACATGATTTGACCTACCATTCCAGTAGCTCCAACAACGGCAACTTTCATTCGAATTCTTTTAAATTATTTGAATGCAAAAGTACTTATAAAATCGAATGCTCCAAAGGATTCTCCCGATTATATCAAATATAAAACAAAATGTTACATATAAAACAAGCCCTATTGATAAACCCTTTTAATACGGGGGTTTAGGCCTGTTAAAATTTCATAAGAAATGGTGTTACCCGTAGCGGCAAAGGCTGTGGCAGTAGTATCTTTGTCAAAGAGAATAACCTCTGTTCCGACATCACAGCGAATGGTTCCGAGGTCAATCATCAGCATATCCATACAAACGTTTCCGATGATGGGTGCGGTTTGTCCTAAGATCTGAACTTTCCCAACGCCATTGCCGTATTGTCTTCCGATACCATCTGCATGGCCAATGGGAATAATTCCAACGCGACTGTCTTTGGTTGCTTCCCAGCCTTGGTTGTATCCTACATTTTCCCCTTTTTTGACGGTGTGAATTTGACAAATTGGAGCGCTCAACTTTGCAATGGGTCGGAGTTTCAGATCCCATTCTGTTTGGTTTGCAAAACCATAGAGTGCTATTCCAACACGAACGGCATCGAGTTGATGTTCGGGATAATTAAAGACTCCAGAACTATTGAGCAGATGAAACTTGGGAAGGACTGGACAATATTCTTTTACAGTTTGTTTTACAATTTCAAAAGCATTGATCTGTTGTTGTGTAAAGGAACATGGTTTTGGATTTTCGGAGGCACCTAAATGAGAATAAATACTTTTGATTTTCATGGAAGTTTTATCCATTTCTTTTAAGAAAAAAACAAGATCTTCTTGTGAAAGACCAATTCTATTGAGCCCAGTATTACATTTAATATGAACAGGATAGTCTTTTAAATTCTTCTGTTTTAACAACAAAAGAAAAGCCGTGATGATTTCTAGGGTGTAAAGAACGGGCTCTAATTGATGCTCAATGATTTGTTCCAACTGCCCCAATTGAGGATAAAAAACCATGATGCTTTGTTTGATATTTGCCTCACGGAGCACTACCGCTTCGGCCGTATAGGCAACTGCAAAATGCATTGTCCCGAGTTTTGCAAGTTCTTGAGCTATTCGCTTACTTTCGGTACCATAGGCATTGGCCTTAACAACTGCAATAAGAGCTGTATCTTCTTTAAGTTTGGATCGTAAAAAAGTATAATTGTGCGCTAAAGAATTCAGGTCAATGGTCAGTTGTGCTTCTTGAATCATGAATTTTTATTCGTCTTAGAGTTGCTTTCTTTTTTTAAACGGCTTTCCTGGGTACGCTCCTTAAAAAAAGCTGCTCTACTTAGCGGTTCGTAAACTTCTTTTTCACCCAAAACAACCAAGTCATCTTCTTTTGAAGTCCGGTGACTGTATTGGGCTAGGTTTCCAGTTTTGGTACAAACGGCATGTACTTTGGTAACATATTCAGCAGTGGCCATAAGGGCAGGCATAGGACCAAAAGGATTACCTTTGAAATCCATGTCTAGACCAGCAACGATAACACGAATTCCTCTATTGGCAAGATCGTTACAAACCTGTACAATTTCAGAATCAAAAAACTGGGCTTCGTCAATCCCTACAACATCACAGTCAGAAGCTAAAATTGGGATATTCGCAGCTGCAGGAACTGGAGTAGATCGAATTTGATTCTGATCGTGGGAAGTAACGAGCTCATTGTCGTAGCGGTTATCCACCACCGGTTTAAATATTTCGATGCGTTGCTTTGCAAACTGTGCACGTTTGAGACGTCTGATTAATTCCTCTGTTTTTCCAGAAAACATAGAACCACAGATTACTTCGATCCAGCCAAATTGTTCGTTTTGATTTACGGTGTTTTCTAAAAACATTTTTGTAATTTTCAGCAGCACTTTTGCTACTTACTCCAACAAAAGTATTAAAACTAATTGTTGAAAAGAATCAAATTTAATGATTAATACACTTCACAAAGAATTAAGAGCGATTGCATTGTCAATTTTAGACCAAGGAAGTACGGTTAACATTGAAGAACTGGAGGAAAAGCTTCGCGCCCTTCAGAAACAAATCATCATCTTGGAACACGAACAAGGCAAGTCTAAGCAAGGAGCTACCGAAGAGCCTCTCGTTGTGGTCGAGGAGCCGGAGATTAAAGTAGAAAAGTTTGAAGCAGCTATTGAAACAGTTCCCAAAAAGCAAACTGAAATGCCAGAAGTTTCGGAAGAACTTTCCCAACGAGTGGACGAATCTCTCGAAGATTTGTTTGCTTCGGCGGTTAGTGAACCCGTTTTTGTAAAAAAAGAGGAGCCAGTTCCCGAGGAAGAAGTAAGCGAACAAAATCCAAAAAACCTCAACGACGTTTTAGGAAAAGGCCTCAAGATTGGATTGAATGATCGCTTGGCTTTTATTAAAAACTTATTCGATGAGCGGCCAGAAGAATATCAGCGTGTAATTGATCAAATTCTAGTTTTTGAAAACTTAGAAGAAGCTCAGGAATTCATTGAAACTTTTGTAAAACCAGAGTACAATTCGTGGGAAGGAAAAGAAACCTTCGAGGAGCGCTTTTATAAAATTATTGAACAAAACTTTAATTAAACATTCAGCCCTATGAATACGCAAAAAATTATTTACTGGTTTGCTACCGGTCTTCTTTCCCTAATGATACTTGGTAGTGCAACACTTTACTTTGTTCAGACAGAGGATATAGCCCAGGTATTCAAACTCCTTGGTTATCCAACCCATCTGATCATTCCCATTGCAGTTGCTAAAATTTTAGCAATCCTAACCCTGTTGCGAAATCAAGGAAAGAAACTAGTAGAATGGGCTTATGCGGGTTTATTCTTCGATTTTCTACTAGCAGCTCATTCTCATTGGCAGGCTCAAGAGGGAGAAGTAACAGCATCAATAGTAGCTCTTGTTTTGCTTATGACTTCTTATAATTTAAAAAATAAAGTACGATAATCTGTGGGAAAATTATACCTAGTACCAACCCCAATCGGGAATCTGAAAGACATGACGTATCGAGCCGTCGAAGTGCTCTTGCAAGCTGATTTAATTCTAGCAGAAGATACGCGAACCAGTGGCAAGTTGATGAAGCATTACGAAATTACAGCGCCTATGCAAAGCCATCATATGCATAACGAGCACAGTACTTTGGATTCTATTATCTCACAACTAAAGCAAGGGAAACAAATCGCCTTGATTTCCGATGCTGGGACACCAGCAATTTCTGATCCGGGATATCTTTTGGTCCGTGAAGCCATTGCAAATCAGATTGAGACCGAGTGCCTGCCTGGAGCAACGGCTTTTGTACCTGCATTAGTTCAAAGTGGCTTACCGAACGACCGTTTTATTTTTGAAGGCTTTCTTCCTCCTAAAAAGGGAAGGCAAACCCGGTTAGAGCAACTTTCCCAAGAGACACGAACCATTATTTTATACGAATCGCCCCACAAAGTTGTAAAAACACTTGGCCAGTGTATCCCCTTTTTTGGTGCAGATCGGCAAGTGAGTTTTTCACGAGAATTATCTAAACTACACGAAGAAACCTTCCGAGGATCAATGCAGGAAGTAAAAGAACATCTTGAAAAAAAGACCCCTAAGGGGGAATTTGTAGTCTGTATCGCTGGTAAATCAAAGAAATAATATGCGTTGGGAATCCAAACCACTTCCAGATGCTACCAAGGTCAAAGCCCTTCAAGAAGCGTTGCAAGTTTCTGAAACAATTTCAACACTTTTAATTCAAAGAGGCATCGAAGATTTTGAAACAGCCAAGTCTTTTTTTAGACCACAGTTGAGCGAATTACACGACCCTTTTTTGATGCAAGATATGCAACAAGCCGTTGAACGAATTGATCAGGCTTGTCAGCAGCAAGAGTCGCTGATGGTTTATGGAGATTATGACGTGGACGGGACTACTTCGGTTTCTTTAGTCTATTCTTTTTTTCGTCCGTTTTTTCAAGAAATTATGCCCTATATCCCGGATCGGTATGCCGAAGGTTATGGGATTTCGTTTCAAGGAATCGATCGGGCTGCTGCAAAAGGAATACAACTGATCATCGCTTTAGATTGCGGCATTAAAGCAGTTGAAAAAGTAGCTTACGCCAAGTCTAAAGGAATTGATTTCATCATTTGTGATCACCACCTCCCGGGCGATATAATTCCAGATGCCGTTGCGGTTTTAGATCCTAAACGCCCCGATTGTCAATACCCATATAAAGAATTATGTGGATGCGGTATTGGTTTTAAATTGATTCAAGCCCAAACCACTTTTTGGAAGGAAGACCCAAAAGCATTGTTGCCCTATTTAGATCTTGTAGCTACGGCTATTGCTGCAGACATTGTTCCCATGACAGGGGAAAATCGAATCTTGGCATTTCATGGGATAGAACACTTACGCAAGAATCCAAGAGTAGGCCTTCAGCCTTTTATAGCACAACTAAAAAAACCGGTAACCGTTACCGATTTAGTTTTTGTGATCGCGCCCCGAATCAATGCGGCTGGACGAATGGGTCATGCTTTAAATGCTGTTGAACTTTTAGTTGAATCCGATTCAGAACAGGTTGAAGCAAAAGCCAAAAAAATTGAACTGTATAATAGTGAGCGACGGACTACCGACATGCGGATTACCAAAGAAGCTTTAGTTTTAATCAAAGAGCTGGGTGAAGAAGACCGTTACAGCACCGTGGTTTGCCAAGAAGGTTGGCACAAAGGCGTTATAGGAATTGTTGCTTCTCGGTTGATCGAAACCTATTACCGTCCAACGGTTGTTTTTTCTGTTGTTGGAGATACGATGGTTGGCTCAGTTCGTTCCGTAAAAGGATTCAGTGTGTACGAAGCATTAGATGCCTGTAAAGAGCATATCGTCCAATTTGGAGGGCACAAATACGCTGCTGGACTCACCATAGAGAAAAAACAATACGAGGCTTTTAAAAGCGCCTTTGAAGCGGCAGTACAAGAACGTATTCTGCCAGAGCAACGCATTCCAACAGTGGGATATGATGTTGAAGTATCTTTTGAAGAATTGACACCCAAATTATTTCGGATTTTAGAGCAATTGGGCCCCTTTGGACCTCAAAATATGCGCCCTGTTTTTAGAACAAATAAAGCTGTAGATACGGGGTATTCTAAAGCAATAGGAAAAGATTTTTCTCATTTGCGCTTATCGGTACAAACAAAGACAGCTCCCCTAACTGGGATTGCTTTTGGGCGTGCTGATTTTTTGCCTCAGATTCAAACCAAACAACCGTTTGATTTGGTCTATACCTTAGACGAAAATGAATGGAACGGACAAACCTCTTTGCAACTTAAGGTGAAGGATTTAATGCCCTATGAACCTAAATGATCCAACAAACTTTGAGTTGAATCGTCGTGTGAATTTTTAGTTTCTTTGGTGATGTCCGTCAAAATTACAGAAGCCAATTGTTTTCCTAGCTCCACACCCCACTGGTCGTAACTGAAGATGTTCCACACAACCCCTTGAACAAAGATTTTATGTTCGTACATAGACACCAATTTCCCTAAACTTTCAGGTGTTAGTGCATCTATCATTAGGGTATTGGTTGGGTTGTTTCCTTTGAAAATTTTAAACGGAAGTAACGCCTCAATTGCTTCAGGAGTTTTCCCAGCGTTAACCAATTCTTGCTCAACAACTGCTCCGTCCTTTCCTTGCATAAGGGCTTCGGTTTGTGCTAAGAAATTTGCCATTAACTTTTGGTGATGATCTTCTTCTCCGTAAAGAGATTTTTTGAAGCCAATAAAATCAGCAGGAATAAGCTTTGTTCCTTGATGAATCAACTGGAAAAAAGCATGTTGTGCATTTGTTCCGGAACCTCCCCAAATGATCGTACCCGTTTGGTAATCGATAGGATTTCCGTTACGGTCTACACTTTTCCCATTACTTTCCATAATACCTTGTTGTAGGTAGGCAGGTAAGTTTCTTAAGTACTGTGTGTAGGGAATGATTGCCTCGCTTTCGGCACCCCAAAAGTTATTGTACCAAACGCTTATTAAGGCTAATACTACTGGAATATTTTCTTCAAAAGGTGTTTCTCTAAAATGAGTGTCCATTGCATTTGCACCCCTATTAAGCGCTTCAAAATTATCTGAACCAACAGCTAAGGCGATACTCAATCCAACTGCAGACCAGAGCGAAAAACGTCCACCGACCCAATCTTTCATTGGAAATACATTATCGGGATGAATCCCGAAGGCTTCAATTTTTTCTAGGTTGGTAGATACAGCAACAAAGTGTTTTGCGATTGCATCTTCTGATGCATGTTGCAAGAACCATTTTCGAATGGTATTCGCATTGGTCAAGGTCTCTTGCGTTGTAAAGGTTTTTGAAACGATGACAAATAAGGTCGTTTCGGGATCTAGTTTTTTAAGAATTTCATGTACGTGATCTCCTTCTACATTAGAAACAAAATGGGTGTTGAGGTGGTTTTTATAAAACGCTAAACCTTCGACAATCATAGCCGGCCCTAGGTCAGACCCTCCAATTCCAATATTAACAACATCGGTAATGGCTTTGCCCGTAAAACCCTGATGGCTCCCAGAAATTACAGCAGAAGTAAACTGACTTATTTTTTCTTTTACCGCAAAAACCTCAGGAATAATATCGAGTCCATCGACAAAAACCTGATCGCTTTCTTGCGCTCGAAGTGCCGTATGGAGCACGGCTCTATTTTCTGTTTGGTTGATGGCATCCCCGTCAAAATAAGATTGGATAGCATTTTTTAAACCACATTCTTCAGCAAGTTCTTGCAGTAGAGTCAAGGTTTCTGTACTCAAACGGTTTTTAGAATAGTCTACCAAGAAATCTTCCCAGTGAATAGATAAAGCTGCAAAACGATTTTTTTCATCTTGAAAAGCATCTTGAATGCGTAGGTCTTTTTGTATTTTAAAATGCGCTTCTAGTTTTTTCCAAGCTTTTGTTTGGGTTGGATTTATTGTATTTAATGCCATAAAATTAATTCAATGCTAGGATTACGTCTTCTTTATTTTCTTCAAAAGAGAGACAGTTGAGTTGAGTTTTAACGGGTTCGATATAGGTAAGGAACTGGTCTTTTAATTTTTTTGAAATAGGTTTTGCTTCGGGAAGTTTTTGTCTGAAAGGGTCTACTTGCCTGCCATTTTTCCAGAAACGATAACATACGTGTGGGCCTGAGGTATTACCGGTCATTCCAACCCAGCCAATTACATCGCCTTGTTTGACATATTGGCCAACACGAACTTTACGCCGTTTCATATGCAAGTATTGGGTGGCATAGGTGCTGTTGTGTTTGATTTTTACATAATTACCATTTCCTCGGCTATAGCTTGCCTTTGTAACGGTTCCGTTTGCAGTAGCCATAATGGGAGTCCCTACTGCTGCCGCATAGTCAGTTCCCTTATGGGGCTTTACACGACCGTAATAGGCAATCCTTCTTTTGAGGTTGTACCGAGAAGAAATTCGACTGAAAGAAACGGGTGCTTTAAGAAATGCGCGGCGAAGGTTTTTTGCGTTATCATCAAAATAATCTACAATACCTTTGATGCTGTCGGTTTTAAATTCGAAGGCATAAAGCGGTTTTTTGCGGTGTTCAAAATAGGCAGCTTTTATTTTTTCAATCCCTACTGAAATACTATCATCGACAAAACGTTCGGTGTATATGACCTTAAAACTATCCCCTTTGGCCAGACGATTAAAGTCAATTGTCCAGGCATAAACATCCGCCAAATAATAGGTCAAATTACTATTGTATCCACTTGCGTTCATCGTGTCATATAGGCTACTGGCAATAACCCCAGTCGCTTCAAGTTCTACTACACGAACAGGTTTTTTTACTTTCTTAGCGTATACACTGTCTTTCAGCTGAATAACATCATAGCTTTCAACACCCGGGTGGTATATAAAGGCATGTGCTTGTGGAATACTATCTTTTGTAAATAATAGGGAATATGGTTTCCCTATTTTAAGTTTTCGGATATTCACTTCCGATTTTTTTATGACTTGAAGAATTTTATATACTTCAGGATAGTCAATCCCATTTCGTTCTAAGATGGCTCCGAATGTATCACCACGTTTAATTTTAAACTCCTTAGCCTCGAATAGATTATAATCATAACCATACTTTATTTTAGGGACAGGCTGTGTGATCTGTTCTTCTAAAGCCACTACGCTTGCTTCGCTTGTGTTTTGTTTACAAGCACTTAAAACAAGAGCAGTAATGAAGATCAAAACGAGCTTATGTTGGTTGTCAAAAAGAAGGTTTAAATACTGCATAATTTGAGTGCAAATTTCGGGATGTTTTGGGGATCAACGATCTTTTTTATTGAAAACTTAACAACAATTCTAGTAGATTTACAACTTAATTTCAAAGGGGTACTTCAGGTTTTTAAAATTTTCTAGGTCACACTTTATGGATCCAACAGCTATATCTGCTTGAAAACGGATGGGGATTTTATTTTCATCGTCGCTCACCCAGAGTGTCACACTTTCTTGTTCTTTAAAAACACGGCCACTTTGAACATAGGGTATATATTTGCGGCAGCGTACTTTTCCAAACTTAGTGTTGAGGGTTTCAACACCCAAATACTTAAGTTTGAAAAGATAATTCTCTGCATCAAAAAACATATTGATTTCGACACTTTCTCCAACCTTCATCTCAGAGGTATTCTTTGTATTTCGAAGATGATAAAAGGCAGAAATAAGGTCATGTGCATTTGGATTGATCTTAATTTCTTGCCGCTTCTTTTTCTTTTTATCATTGATCTTGGCAATTTTTTTTTCGTGATCAAAATGAATTTCTAAATCTTTGGTATAGCCTCCTTCATTGATGTTTCGAATGAACCAGAGCGGCAAGCCATTTTCTTTACTAAAGTAGCTGTCGTAATAATCTTCTACCTTATAGAGCAAGCGTGCTAGTCCGGTTGTTGTACCATAGCCTTTGGCATGGAAAACGGGCACTTCATTAATGGTATCGGCTTCTAAACTCAAGGTAACATAGCTGGCATTAAAAAAACCATAATGAATTCTAAACTGGAACCACTCGCCGTCCTTAAACACATTCTGATGGCTTTCGATCGACTCTTCAGATGTATCCATATCCATTTGACCCCAAGATCCAAAACAGATCGTAAGGAAACTGACAAGCAAGATGGTTTTTAGTCGTTTCACTTAAAGTTTTAACAACCACAAGATAAATAAAATAGGTGCAAATAAAAAGAAGATTATTGCTAAGAAATTGTTATTGTTTGTTGACAATTTCCTGAAGCTGATTAAAAAGGCGGCTTCCTTTTGAGTTTCCAATAAGCCCAATAAGATCGGCTTTTGAGGCTTCTTTGATTCGCTTAAAGGATTTGAACTTTTTCAATAGACTTTCTTTTGTTTTTGGACCAACTCCCGGAAGTGCATCCAAGCCCGATTGTATGGCCCCTTTACTTCTTTTGTTACGGTGTAAGGTAATTCCAAAGCGGTGGGCTTCGTTTCTTAGGAATTGGATGATCTTTAAACTTTCGGATTTTTTATCCAAATAGAGCGGGACAGGATCCTCTGGAAAATAGATTTCCTCTAAACGTTTTGCAATTCCTACAATAGCAATTTTGCCTCGTAAACCCAGCAGGTCTAGGCTCTTCAAAGCAGAAGACAATTGGCCTTTTCCTCCGTCGACGATAATCAATTGTGGGAGGGATTGCTTTTCGTTCAACAAGCGTTTGTATCGTCGGAAAACAACTTCTTCCATGGAAGCAAAATCATCAGGACCTTCGACCGTTTTGATGTTGTAATGGCGGTATTCTTTTTTTGTCGGTTTTCCGTTTTTAAAAACCACACAGGCAGCAACGGGGTTGGAGCCTTGTAGGTTGGAGTTGTCAAAACATTCGATATGCCGCGGTTCAGAAGACAAGCGCAAGTCCAGCTTCATTTGACTCATAATGCGATCGGTATGTCGGTCTGGATCTACAATTTTTATTTGCTTGAAACGTTCCATTCGGAAATACTTAGCGTTTCGCTCCGACAGCTCCAAGATTTTCTTTTTGTCTCCTAGTTGGGGAACGGTTACTTTTATTGCTTTCCCGAAGTTTAAAGTAAAAGGCAGATAGATTTCGGATGACTGAGAAGTAAACCGTTGACGAATTTCAATAACAGCTAAGGATAAAATTTCTTCTGGACTTTCATCTAATTTTTTCTTGACTTCAATGGTGTGCGATCGGATGATAGAGCCATAAGATAGTTGAAGAAAATTCACATATCCGTATTGATCATCGGTAATGATTGAGAATACATCGACATTACTAATCTTCGGATTTACAATTGTAGACTTGGATTGATAATGTTCTAGAATTTCCAACTTTTCTTTAATTTTTTGAGCATCCTCATACTCCATCTTTTGAGCATGTTCTTCCATTTGTGCTTTAAAATCGTGAAGCGAATCTTTAAAATTTCCCTTGAGAATCGATCGGATGGCTTGTATGTTTTGATCGTACTGGCTTTCCGTCATTTTATTTTCACAAGGCGCCAAACAATTTCCCATATGATATTCTAAACAGACTTTATATTTTTGAGCGGCTACTTTTTCCTCAGACAGATCATAGGTACAGGTTCGAATGGGATATAAACCACGAATCAAATCCAACAAAATATACACCATCTTCTTATTGGTATAAGGCCCGTAATAATCGGACCCATCTTTTATTACCCTTCGGGTTGAAAAAATTCTTGGGAAGCGTTCTTTTTTGATACAAATCCATGGGTAAGTTTTATCATCCTTGAGTAGAATGTTATAGCGCGGTTTGTATTTTTTGATGAGGTTGTTTTCGAGTAAGAGGGCGTCCATTTCACTTTCAACTACAATATGTTCGATGCGAACAATGTTTTTGACCAGTATACGCGTTTTATTACTGTCGTGGTTTTTGTTGAAATAGGAGCTCACTCTGCGCTTTAGGTTGATCGCCTTCCCGATATAAATGATCACCTCATTTTTATCAAAGTATTGATAAACTCCAGGCTCTTCTGGTAAGGTTTGAATTTGTAAAGTCAAAGCAGCGCTCTTCATGAATCTTTTTAAAAGGATTAACCCCTAGGTTTCTTAGGTTCAACGAAAATAATTATTTTCTTTGTGAGTACAATTTTAAGCATGGACAAATCTCAAATAAGAAAGCGGTACAAAAAGTTTCGAAAAGAACTTTCTGAAATCGAAGTGATGGACAAAAGCCTGCTTATTGCAAACCGATGTCTAGAATTACCCATTTGGGAGAAGCAAATATTTCATTTATTTCTTACGCTAGAAGATCAGAATGAAGTAGATACTGCTCTAGTTCTTACCCTTTTGCAAGGAAAGGATAAAGAGGTTGTTGTCCCAAAAATAGTCGATACAGAGCTGTTACAGCATATTTTACTTACCGATCAAACCCCTTTTCAAAAAAATTCTTTAGGAATACCCGAACCTGTTTCGGGAATCCAAATCGAGCCTTCAAAAATAGATGTAGTTTTTGTACCCTTATTGGCTTTTGACAACAAGGGCAATCGAATTGGTTATGGGAAAGGATACTACGATCGATTTTTAGCAATGTGCAAACCCGAATGCATCAAAATTGGCCTGTCTTTTTATGAGGCAGAACAAGATACTTTTACTATAGAAGCTACCGATATTCAGCTGGATTATTGTGTTACGCCAGAACAGCTTTATCGCTTTTCAAATATTTAGCCAAAGATTCGCTTGTTGAAGAACAATAAAATCCCAACCCCACAACTGATAGAAAAATCGGCAATATTAAAAACATATTCAAAAAACGTATAGGTTTGACCCCCTACAAAAGGAAGCCATTGTGGCCACACCCAAGTGGCTAAAGGAAATTGAATCATGTCAACAACATGTCCATAGAATAAAGAAGCGTAGCCTTCTTCTGGCATGAATTCAGCGATTTGACCATAACTGTGTGAAAACCAAACTCCGTAAAAAACAGAGTCGATGATGTTTCCGATTGCCCCAGCAAGGATAAGACACAACGCCCAACGAAGTAATTGAGAGCTTTGAACCGTCAAAACCTTCCACAACCATCTTCCCAGAAAACTTATGGCAATCAGACGAAAAAGAGTGAGGATTAGCTTCCCGACTTCTTCGCTGATATAAGGAACAATATCACTGATTTTGGTTCCCCAAGCCATACCTTTATTTTCAATAAAAAGAAGTTTAAAAAACCCCCAATCTACAATAGCCGGCCCTCCGTAAACAGAAAGTGAGTAGTGAAGTTTGATGTAAATTTTAGACGCCTGATCTAAGAATAAAATCAAGATAATCAGAAGTAAGGCTGTCTTACTGTTGAGTTTAAAAAAGGAACGATTAGTTGCTATCATAACGAGGACAAAAGTAAGAATTTTAATTGGGGTGTACCACTATATCGCCAAGGGTCGTGTTTACTTTAATATCTTTTGGAAGCAGGTGGGAAGCTAAACCATAAAAATGAAGATCTGCACTTAAGGACTGAATTGTACCTTTTGGATTTTTAACTTCAAAAACAGCAGCACCATGTTCTAGGCGAACGGTCAGGTTTTCGTATTCACCAGAACAATTTAGCTGCGTTTCTTTGGCAAAAAGGGATAGGGATAAACCCTCGGGAATTGTTAGCGAAACCATATTGGCTACTACCTTATGAGCACTTAGTTTGTCGCCTGGGTTATTCCAATTGGGACGTTGATATTCTTCCAAATAAAATCGCACTCCAACAACACTACTTTTCAGCAAGTACAAATCTTGATATTCTCCCTCGGTTTGATAGTGAGCTTCAATACTGGGGTTTTCATGTGTATTTATTGTAATCGAACTTGCCCAAGAAAACTCTAAATGAATTGATTCTATTGTTGAGGCATCCCATGTTTTACGCTGTTGCATTTGCCCAAACATAAGGCTACAGAAAAGAAAGCAACAAATGCGCAGCATTGATTTACTTCTGCATGTTTTTGGCTTCAATGCTCAGGGTTGCATGTGGAACCAAAACTAAACGTTCTTTTCGGATCAGTTTGCCAGTTACACGACAAACGCCATAGGTCTTGTTTTCAATACGAATTAAAGCATTTCTTAAATCGCGAATGAATTTTTCTTGACGTATTGCTAATTGAGTGTTGGCCTCTTTTGACATGGTTTGAGACCCTTCTTCAAAAGCCTTAAAGGTAGGAGAGGTATCATCTGTACCGTTATTTCCATCATTCATATAAGCACTTTTGAGAAGCTCTAAGTCCTCATTGGCTTTTACTATTTTTTCTTCGATGAGTGTTTTAAACTCAGCTAATTCTTGATCGGAATATCTGTTTTTTATTTTTGTTGACATAACTAATGTTCTTTAATTAATATAGAGGTTTTCACATCATCAAATTCAATTAAAACTCCTTCTTTTACTTCATCGAGAACATGAATTTCTAGAGTGAGAGTCTCTGTTTTTATATATTCTAAGTTATTATTTAATGCAGTATTTAACGAATTGTGAGGAGTCAAATATAAAATAATTTTATCAGTAACCTCAAAACCACCATCTTTTCTCAAATTTTGAATACGATTAATTAATTCTCGGGCAATACCCTCCTCTTTTAATTGATCATTTAACTGAATATCAAGAGCAACTGTAATCCCATTATTATTTGCAACTAACCAGCCTTCTATGTCTTTGGATTGAATGTCTACATCGACACTGTTGAGCATTATTTTTTCGCCTTCGACAATCAGTTCAAGTTTTTCTTGAGCTTCAAGGGTTTTCAATTGATCTTCGTCTAAATCTTGAATTGCAGCGGCAACAAAACGCATGTTTTTACCAAAGCGCGGACCGAGTGTTTTGAAGTTTGGTTTTACTTCTTTCACTAAAATATCGCTTGCATCGTCCAAGAGTTCCAATTCCTTCACATTGATTTCAGAGAGGATTAGCTCTTCAACTGCTTGAATTGCTTCTCGCTCCCCTTGATTACGCACGGGAATCATGATTTTTTGGAGGGGTTGGCGTACTTTAATTTGTTCTTTTTTACGTAAGGAAAGTGCTAAGGAAGCGATCGTTCTCGCTTTTTCCATCCGTTCTTCCATTACCACATTACGTGCCTCAGCATCTGCAGTTGGAAAGTTTGCCAAATGAACCGATTGGTCACTTTCAAAGCCAGTGGCTTTGCACAAGTCTAAATACAAACGGTCGGCATAAAATGGTGCTACGGGAGCCATCAATTTACTGATCGTAAGCAAGCATTCAAATAAGGTTTGGTATGCCGATATTTTATCTGCTTGATATTCGCCTTTCCAAAACCTTCTTCTTGAAAGACGCACATACCAATTGCTTAAAATTTCTTGAACAAATTCTGAAATTGCACGTGTTGCACGGGTGGGTTCGTAATCGCTATAGGCGTCATCGACAGTAGCAATGAGTTTGTTTAATTCCGACAAGATCCACTGATCCATTTCATTTCGCTTTAGAAGCGGGATTGCTTCTTCTTTGTAGGTAAAGTTGTCAATGTTTGCATACAAACTGAAGAAGGCATAGGTGTTTTGAAGCGTTCCAAAAAACTTACGTGAAACCTCGGCAATTCCTTCTAGATCAAATTTTAAATTATCCCACGGATTAGCATTTGAAATCATATACCAACGGGTGGCATCTGGTCCAAAGGTTTCCAGGGTTTTGAAAGGATCTGCAGCATTGCCCAAACGCTTGGACATTTTCTGACCGCTTTTGTCTAAAACCAAACCGTTAGACACAACGTTTTTATATGCAACCGAGTCAAAAACCAAGGTCCCAATGGCGTGAAGCGTATAAAACCAACCACGAGTTTGATCTACTCCTTCAGCAATATAGTCTGCAGGAAAGGCTTCGTTGTTTTCAATTTTTTCTTTATTTTCAAAGGGGTAATGCCATTGTGCATAGGGCATTGATCCCGAGTCGAACCAGACATCGATGAGATCAGCTTCTCGGTTCATTGCTTTGCCCGAGGGGCTACAAAGAACAATTTTATCAACTGTATTTTTATGCAGGTCGATGAGGTCATAATTTTCTTCAGACATATTCCCTACTTCAAAGGCAGTAAAGGGACTTTCGGTCATCAATCCAGCGGCAACAGCTTTGTCAATCTCTTGAACAAGCTCTTTCATGGAACCGACCAAAATAGTTTCTTGACCATCTTCGGTTCTCCAAATTGGGAGTGGAATTCCCCAAAAACGCGATCGGGATAAGTTCCAGTCATTTGCATTGGCTAGCCAATTTCCAAAACGACCTTCCCCAGTTGATTTTGGTTTCCAGTTGATCTGTTGATTGAGCTCAACCATCCGATCCCTTTCCGAAGAAACTTTTACAAACCAGGAATCTAAGGGGTAATACAAAATAGGTTTATCGGTTCTCCAGCAATTGGGATAGGAGTGAACATATTTTTCGACCTTAAAGGCCCTGTTTTCTTCTTTTAAGCGAATTGCGATTTCAACATCTACCGATCGCTCAGGAGCAGTTCCGTCGGGATAGTATTCATTTTTTACATATTTCCCTCCAAGATCTTGGAGCACGGAATGGAATTTTCCTTCTAAGGTAACTAAGGGTTCTTCGTTTCCATAGGCATCTAAAACCAATAGGGGTGGAATGGGAGGCGTAGCTTCTTTGGCAACTTGTGCGTCATCCGCACCAAAGGTCGGTGCTGTATGTACAATTCCAGTACCATCTTCTGTAGTTACAAAGTCTCCTAAAATTACTCGAAAAGCATCTTGTGGATTTACAAGCGGTAAAGGGGCATCTTTCCAAAGTTGAACATATCGAACTCCAAGGAGGTCTTTTCCAAGAATTTCCTGCCCAATACGGTAGGGTATCTTTTTATCTTTCGGATTATAGGCGGTTAATTCTTCTTCGGTTTCAACAGCGAAATATTTTCCTGCAAATTGCTTTTCAACCAAGGCTTGTGCCAAAAGAACCCGAATGGACAAATGGGTATATTGGTTGAAAGTTTCAACCACCACATAGTTTATTTTTTTACCAACGGTCAAAGCGGTATTCGAGGGCAAGGTCCAAGGTGTCGTGGTCCAAGCTAGGATATAAAGATCATCTTCTGCTTGTAAAGCTGCTGGAAGCGTTTCTTTGATGGTTTGAAATTGTGCAGTAATTGTCGTATCGGTAACATCCTGATAGGTTCCAGGTTGATTGAGCTCGTGTGAACTCAGTCCAGTTCCTGCTTTGGGGGAGTAGGGTTGTATTGTATAGCCTTTATACAGAAGGTCTTTGTCGTATATCTGCTTGAGTAACCACCAAACCGACTCGATGTATTTGGATTTATACGTAATGTATGGATCTTCCATATCGACCCAATAGCCCATTTCTTTAGTCAAACGGTTCCAGACATCGGTATAGCGCATTACGGCACTCTTACACGCTTCGTTATATTCTTCAATGCTGATGCTTTTTCCGATGGCATCTTTGGTAATGCCAAGTTCTTTTTCAACACCAAGTTCAACAGGGAGCCCGTGGGTATCCCATCCCGCCTTTCGCTTTACCTGAAAGCCTTTTTGGGTTTTGAATCGGCAAAAAATATCTTTAATTGCCCGAGCCATTACGTGATGAATTCCGGGCATTCCGTTCGCAGAAGGGGGTCCCTCGAAGAATACAAAGGGAGGTTGTCCTTCACGCGATGTGATACTTTTTTCAAAAATTGATTCTTCCTCCCAATACGATAAAATCTCTTGAGATATGGCGGAAAGCTTAAGCTGTTTATGTTCTTTAAAACCCATCGGGAACGTGTGTATAAGGTTGCGAAATTAAGGAATTTTATATATTTATACTTTAATAAATGCCTAAGCTTAAAAAAAACTATGAAATTTGACTTTTCACAGCCTATAAAATTGGAAAATGAACGCGTAATCTTGCGCCCATTGGAACAAAACGATTTTGATTCTTTGTTGCCTTTTTCGGAAAACGAAGCAGATTTATGGAACTTTTCTTTAACTCCCGCTGCAGGAGCTAAAAATTTGCAAACCTATATCGATATAGCCCTGGCAAGCAGAGAAAAATTACAAGCTTACCCCTTCGTAGTTTTTGATAAAAGAACGCAACAAATAGCAGGCAGTACTCGTTTTTATGACATTCAAATTGTGCATAATGTATTGAGCCTAGGGTATACTTGGTATGGAAAAGAATTTCAGCGTACGGGATTGAATCGGAATTGTAAATATTTGATGTTGTCTTATGCTTTTGATACCCTTGGGGTTGATCGGGTAGAGTTTCGAGCCGATTTGAGAAACGAAAAGAGTATTCGAGCGATGAAACAAATAGGCTGTACACAGGAAGGAATTTTACGAAGCAACTGCAGTGCAGTTAATGGAAGGAGAGACAGTATTGTTTTGAGTATCTTAAAACCAGAATGGGATCAAAAAGTAAAAATGGAATTGCAGACAAAGCTGTATTAAAAATCAAGACTGGCTCCAAGCATCAAGCTGCGACCAGGGGCAGAAATCCCAGAAGCAAATTCCCGGTAATGGACATCAAAAATATTCTCAAGTCCAGCTCGTAATACAAATTGCTCGGTCCAAGCATAGGACCCCGAAAGATTAAAAATGGACCAGCTTGGCGTACCTACAAACTGAGGGAAACCCTCTGAGTTTAGCTCTACAGGTGTTTCTTCTAAGCCGTCTTCCCCTCCAAGGCTATAGTCTTCTCGGTTTTTTGCACTACTGAAGCGATTTCTAATGCGAATCGAAAGTTTGTCTTTGTTGTATTGAAGCATACTCGCACCGTAGAATGGAAGAATAGAAGGAAGTGGACCAAAACCTTCAAGAAAATCTGCACGGGTAAAGGTCAAATCGGAAGAGATCGTAAAATGAGAAGTAAGGTTCCATTTCCCCTCAAAAGAAGCACCGTGAATTGATGTAGTTCCCATATTATCATTGATTTGGGTTTGTACAATGTCTTCGTCAAAACGCAACTCCACAACCCGTCCTGTATGTTGATCGGTGTAGTTTGGAGCAAATTGTCTTCCAATATAATTTGTAAGAAATGTACTGTAAAGTCGCAAAGCTAAAGCTCCTTTTTTATTGGGCGTAAAGTAAGAGATTCCAAAATCCAGATTGTTGGCATACTCTGGCTTGAGGGTTGGATTTGGAATTAAAAGGATCCCTTTACTTTCTCTAATCTTTCCTAAATCATCTATGTTTGGTGATCGAAACCCGCTTGATGCCAGGAAATTGAGTTGCCAATTCGTACTGGGACGGTAGGTAATGGAAAGACTTCCGGTAAGGGCATCATTTCTATTATCAATGGCAGTCAGGTTGCCTATTGGCGAGTCGAACAACCATTGGGGGTAAACTCCACTGTTTGTTTCCCATCGGGCTTTCAGCCAGGTATGTGTATATCTTCCTCCAGCTGTTAGTGTGGTTTTGGGGCTGAGGTCCCATTTAAAGTTTCCATAAAAAGCAGCTGAGGTATAATCACTTCCTGCGCTTGGGTATCGAGTAGGAATTGACATGGGGTTAGAAAAGCCAATGATTTGATTCCCATTCAGAATCAATTCCTGTGAAAAAGCACTAGATAAAACTTTGTTTTTAACCCATTCAAAACCGTAAGCAATACTCCGTTTTTCTGATTTTTGAGTTTCAAAATCGCCATTAAAACTCCATACGTGGACATTTTCGTTTTGATGAGAACGATTCAGTTGCTCAAACTTACGACTGACCCGGGACTCTTTGATGTTCTGATAGGCCAAGGTGAAATAGCCTTTATAAAACAGTTTCTTTTTTGGAAAAACTTTGAGTTGGGGAGAAATTAGAAAGCGTTTTTGAGGACCATAATACCACTCGGCAAAACGAAGCTCCCCGTCTTTGTATTCATTCAACTTATCGAATCTAGGAATATCAGAAGAGTTGGAAAACTGAATATTGAGGGTTAGTAGTTTTTCTTTGGGGAGTTTGATGTTGAATTTTTGAAGGACATCAATCTGATCGTAACCGGAGTTTTTTTGAATATTTGGGTTGCTGTTTACTGTTGGCTGAGCAGCGTATTTTTGGCCTTTATTTTCAGAATAAAAGGGCACCAAGCCCCAGCTGTCATATCCATGCTTTCTGTTTTCTCCCATGCGGAGGTTGCCAAACTTCGATATACTGATGCTGCTGTAACTCGCCCAATTTTTAAAACTCAATTCAGTATCAAAATGATGGACCAAAGATTCATTTGCTGCATTGAAGTTGGAAGAAAAGCTATTCTTGATTTTATCTTTACTATTGATTCTTGGTGTTTTGGTAAAATAATGTACTACCCCACCCAAAGCATCGGAACCATAGCCCACAGAAGAAGAACCATAAACAACTTCAACGCGTTCAATGGCGTTGGGATCGATCGTTATAGCGTTTTGAAGATGTCCAGAACGGTAAATGGCATTATTCATACGAATTCCATCGACCACTAACAATACTCGATTTGCCTCGAAGCCTCTTAGTACAGGGCTACCGCCACCTCCTTGTGATTTTTGAAGCCGAATGCTTGGCGCAAGTAAAAGAAGATCAGCTCCAGTTTGAGGACGATTTCTTTTAATTTCCTGAGCATCGATAACAGAAACCTTTTCAGCGATCTGATTTTTTTTGGTGGGTGTTCGAGCAATGGATAGAATAACTTCAGAAAGTTCTTTGCGGTCAATATTGAGGCTAACGATATAGTGCTTTCTTTTGAGCTCTTGCTTGTTAAACTGCTTAGGTTCGTATCCCATGTATTGGAAGAAAATAATGTCTTTTTCATCAAAAAGCGCAACCGTACATTTTCCGCTATCATCCGAAATTGTATTGCGATCTTTGGTTTGATTATACAGGCTGACACCCGCTAAAGGCTCTGAGGTAAGTGCATCAATGATGGTTACTTCCTGAGCGGAAATAAACCCCGCACAAAGGATAAATAAAAGCGTTAACTTCTTAGGAGACATCGTCAAATATTTCATTGAGAATTTGTAGCGATTTTGGTTTTGAAAAGCCAAGCAAATGTAATTCAAAATACCGTATTAAAGTTTCCAATAGTTCACGCCTTTTTGTTCGATTTAACTTGAGGTTGATATCAGCCCCAAAATTCATGCCTAATAATTCTCGGAATACAGGAACCTGACTTCCTTCTAGGTGTTGTTCTCGCGGCATACTGCGATCAAAACAACCCGTTTCTAGGTTAAAATAAAGTGCATCCAAGGGCTCTTCGTTCGGGAAAAAGCCCAGATATTTGGTTAGGTTAATCAGGAAAACTAAATGAAAATCACTGATGTTATCGTTAGAGTCTAGCCAATTTAATGCAGTTTCAAGAAATAGATAGAGTGCCGGATTGGTTTCTTCTTCTTGAATTGCATTTTTAAGAGTTTCTGCAAGAAATTGAACCAAGGCATTTTTTTCAATCCTGTTCGGAATGGTTTGATAAGGCGAGATGACTTTAACTTCCTTAAGAAATTGAAGTTTCCCATTATTCTTATGATCAAAAAGAATTTCAAGCTGCGTAAGCACTTGAAATTGAGATTTGCGAATAGTCCCTTTTTTAGCGGTTAAAATCCCTTTTAAAATAAAGGATTGTTTTCCAGCCAGCTGGGTATAACAATGTGCAATAAGGCTACTGTCACTGTATTTAAGCGTATGGAGCACAATGGCCTTAGTCCTTACTAACATAGATTAAACAACACCTTGAGCAAGCATTGCGTCAGCGACTTTAACAAAACCTGCAATATTAGCCCCTTTCACATAGTTTACATAACCTTCTTCTTGTCCAAATTCTACACAAGATTGATGAATTTCAGTCATGATGTTTTTTAAGCGATTGTCTACCTCTTCTCTAGTCCAATTGTACCGCAGGGAATTTTGAGCCATTTCGAGACCAGATACCGCAACACCTCCAGCATTAGAAGCTTTTCCGGGTGCAAAAAGAATTTTATTTTCGGTAAATGCATGAATAGCTTCTGGAGTTGTAGGCATATTTGCTCCTTCTCCTACACAAATACAACCGCCTTTAATTAACAGTTCGGCATCTTCAAAATGAAGTTCGTTTTGAGTAGCACAAGGAAGTGCGACTTCACAGGGCACTTCCCATGGGGTTTTGTTTGCGTGATATACTGCATTTGGGTAGCGATCAATGTATTGTTTAATGCGGCCTCGCTGTACATTTTTTATGTCCATGATATGGCTTAGTTTTTCAGCATCAATTCCATCTGGGTCATAGATGTATCCTCCAGAATCAGAAAGTGTACTTACTATTCCGCCCAATTGAATAACTTTCTCTGCAGCATACTGAGCTACGTTTCCAGAACCAGAAACCACAACTTTTTTGCCGTCCAAGTTTGTTCCTATGTTTTCAAGCATTTTTTGAGCAAAGTAGACCACTCCATATCCTGTAGCTTCAGGCCGAATAAGCGACCCACCCCAACTTACTCCTTTTCCAGTAAGTACTCCTGTAAATTCATTTGCCAAACGTTTGTATTGCCCAAAGAGGTATCCAATTTCTCTGCCCCCTACACCGATATCACCTGCTGGGATGTCTCGATTTGCACCAATATGACGGAATAATTCGGACATAAAACTTTGACAAAAACGCATCACTTCGTTATCACTTTTTCCTTTGGGATCAAAATCAGAACCTCCTTTTCCACCGCCCATAGGAAGGGTAGTCAGAGCGTTTTTGAAAACCTGTTCAAAGGCTAAAAACTTAAGGACACTTAGGTTTACGCTTGGGTGAAAGCGCAAGCCCCCCTTATAGGGACCAATCGCCGAATTCATTTCAATTCGATACCCGCGATTAACTTGAATCTCGTTTTGGTCATCCAACCAAGCCACACGAAAAAAGACAACACGTTCGGGCTCCACCATTCGGAGTAAAATATTTTGACCGTAGTAAATATCGTTTTTTACAATATAGGGAATTACATTTTCAGCAACTTCTGTAACTGCCTGCATGAACTCAGGTTCATTTTGATTTCTTACTTGAACCTCTGCTAAAAATTGATCAATTATTTTTTTCATAAAAGGGAGATTAAAAAACGAGAATACACTATAATTTGATGGAACGAATGTAGTTTTTTTGTTTCTTACTACACAAATAAAAGTGCAACAACTTCTTCAATTTTTGTAAGCGCTAACACATTGATTCCTTTGGAGTGATACTTGTTCTTTGTTCCTTTTGAATTTACAATGGTTTCAAAGCCTAATTTTTCAGCTTCGGTAACGCGTTGATCCAGTTTGGAAACTGGACGCAACTCTCCAGACAGCCCAATTTCGGCAGCAAAACAAGTTTCTTTTGGAAGGGCAATATCGTGGTAGCTCGATAAAATTGCAGCTACAACAGCTAAGTCAATGGCGGGGTCTTCGCTGCTTATTCCACCAGTGATATTCAAGAAAACATCTTTACTTCCGAGTTGGAATCCGGCTCTTTTTTCTAAAACTGCCAAAAGCATATTGAGCCGTTTTGCATTAAATCCGGTAGTACTTCTTTGTGGCGTTCCGTATACTGCGGTGCTAACCAGTGCTTGCACTTCGATCATAAGGGGGCGTATACCCTCAACAGTAGCCGCAATAGCATGTCCACTCATTTCTCGATCTGTTTGAGAAATAAGAAGTTCGCTTGGGTTGCTAACGACTCGAAGCCCAGAAGACAACATTTCATAGATGCCTATTTCGGCTGTAGACCCAAAACGGTTTTTTTGTGCTCTTATGATGCGGTAGATGTGGTTTCTGTCCCCTTCGAATTGCAAAACCGTATCTACCATATGCTCCAATACTTTAGGGCCAGCAATAGCGCCATCTTTTGTAATATGACCCACCAATAAGACAGGTGTGTGGGTTTTCTTTGCAAACTGAATGAGCTCTGAAGTACATTCTTTAATTTGAGATACACTTCCCGGACTACTCTCAACGTATTGTGTTTGCAGCGTTTGAATCGAGTCAATGATTACAATATCCGGCTCTAGTGCTTCGATTTGTTTAAAAATCTTTTGCGTTACCGTTTCACTGAGAATAAAACAATTTTCGTTTTCTGCCTCAATTCGTTCCGCTCGTAACTTGATTTGCTTTTGACTTTCTTCGCCCGATACATAAAGAACTTTTCCTTTGATTTGAAGAGAAATTTGAAGTAGTAAGGTAGATTTTCCAATCCCAGGTTCTCCTCCCAAAAGCGTAACAGAACCTGGAACAAGACCACCGCCTAAAACCCGATTCAATTCAGAATCATTCGTTGAAATTCTAGGCTCTTTGTCGGTATCAATTTCTTGAATTCGAATGGGTACTGCCCCTTTACTTTTGGATGTTTTTGGTGCTATCCAACCCTTTTCTTTGGGCTTCTCTACAACCTCTTCTACTAGTGTATTCCACTCTTTACAGCCGTTACACTGTCCTTGCCATTTGGCGTGAGCAGTTCCGCACTTTTGACAAAAAAAGGTAGTTTTTACTTTACTCATTTTAAGCGACTATTTAAGAGATTCAATTTTATTTAAGATCAATTCTTTTGTTACAAAATCTATGGGATCATAGGTATATGCTCGTTCATAATTTTTAAGCGCTTTTTTAGTGTTACCGGTAATTTCATAGCCAAGACCATTAAAATAATGACCCAACATGGTGGTGGGATAATCTTCAAGAGCCAAATCGCCTAAAACAAACAGGGATTCTGCATCAGCCTTTTTTTGAGACGCTGCAAAAATAGCCATTAGATCGTTTAAAATATATCGTTTTTGAATCCCCAATTGAGTTGATATTTTTTGATATTTTTTAACGAGGTAGTTGTGTGAGGGGAGGGAGTCTTTTAAAATATTTTCTCGGTATTCTTTAGGACTGATTGGTTGGTAAACCCTAAAAACACCTTCAAGTGCAATTGGAATTGAAAAGGAAGGGGTTGAATACTCATCGGGATAAGAAAATGAATCTGTAGTCAATATGAATTGCTCATTTTCTTGCTTTTTAAGTTCCTCAGTCAAAAGGCTGATGTTGTTTTTTTGTCTTTTCGGAATGTTCTCAGAATTAGAAATATAATAATGGGTTGTTTTGTTAATATTAGCCGCGTTTTCGGTCAAAGGCTCAATGATTTGATCCGAAACCTCAGGTGTAATTGCAATATAGGATGAAAACATATTCGGACCATTCAGCAAAAAATAGTTCATAAAATTCGCAGATTTATTTTTTCCGATCAGCACTTTCAGGTTTGATATTGGGTATTGAATTGAGAGTCGCTGAACAATATCTGAAACAATGAATTGTTTGAAGTTAGCTCCACGTGTACTCAATTGTCCTGAGTTTTTATCAGTTTCGCAATCGCGTGCTACTTGATATTGTCCTTCTTGTCGCACTCCAACTACAATAGACTTTGGCATATAGTCGATTTTAGACAAAAAGCGAACATTAGCCACCACAAGGTCAAATAATTCATGTCCTTCCAACACAACAATTAGCGGCAGTTGATCAAGTGACCCTTCTTCTATTTCGGGAATATACAAATCAATTGTTCGAGTGGTTCCTAGAACCGAAGACTCAATGGTTTCTGATGTAATTTGCGCCTGGAGCACAAAGCTTGACAAAACCCATAGTGTTAATAATGAACGAATCATAAAAAAATATTTAATGCGAGCTTAAGGTACTTACTTTTTTTGATTCAACAGAGGTAAAGCTAAAAAGGAAAGACCCCCAAAGATCAATACCATGACGGTTTGAGCGGTCCACATAATCCATCCAAATGCCAAGCTAGATTCTTTTGAAATCCCGTAACTTATCAAAACCAAAGAAACTGAAAAAGGATAAATTCCGATACCTCCATTGGTAGCTGAAATGGTTATGGCGCCTACTAAAAATCCAATCAACAGGGCTTCAAAAGGGAGGTCAACCGTTTCGGGAAGTGCCCATTTTATGATATAAAACATAAAAATATAGATGCCCCAAATTAAAAAGGTATGGAAAAGATAAGCCCATTTTTTAGGCATTTTCACTAAGGTCATTACGCCTTCAGTAAGCCCTTCAACCAGTCCAATGATTTTAAGTGCAATAACCGATTTCGAGCTTTTAAGCTGTTTGACTAAAACCCATAGTCCTAGACCGATAAATAAGATCGTGATCATCAGAGTTGTTGGGTTAAAAGATTGTTCTTTTAAAAACAACATGATAAAATCAAACTGAATCAATAGCGCAATTCCAATGACTAAAAACAGCATCATCAAGTCGACCATTCGCTCGGCAATTATGGTCCCAAAACTTTTTTCAAAGGGAATGTCTTCATAGGTTTTCATTACTGTAGCCCTAAAGAATTCTCCGGACCTTGGGACACCAAGATTAGCAATATAGGTAATGAAAATCGCTAGAACATTATTGATGAGTTTTGGACGATAGCCCATTGGATGGAGCATAAAATTCCAACGGTATGCCCTAGACAAATGGCTAATAATCCCTAGAATTAAAGACAGAATTACAAAACGATAATCTGCATTTTTAACGGAATCGAGGATGATTTCTCGATCTTCTGCTGTTGTATCTTTGACCGAGAGATAAATAAAAAGAACCCCAATTAAGAATGGGAAAATTAATTTTAAAAATTTAGTTAGATTTTTTTTTTGCAAGATTACTGTAATAAGTTAGTCCCTTCGTTTGGAAATATTAACGCTGGTGAATAGTCACGAGCTTTTTCGAATGGGACCAAACAGTAACTAATGATGATGATGACATCACCTTTTTGAACTTTTCGAGCTGCGGGGCCATTAAGGGTTATTTCACCTGAGTTTTTTTCACCTTCGATTACGTAGGTTTCCAGACGCTCTCCATTATTGATGTTTACAATTTGAACCTTCTCGCCAGGGACAAGATTTGCAGCCTCTATTAGAGCACTGTCAATGGTAATACTTCCGATATAATTCAAATCTGCGCCAGTTACAGTGACGCGATGGATTTTAGATTTTAATATTTCTATTTGCATGTTGCAAAGGTATTAAAATTTAATGTTGTCAATTAAGCGAACACTCCCTAATTTTAGTGCAATAAAAGCCCTTGTTTTTGAGCCGTTCAATTGGCTTACTTTTTCGAGAGTGAGTGCATCTGCAATTGAAAAATACTCTAAATCAAAGTCGGGATGTAGGGAGAAAAAGTCAGTAACCCAAGCTTCAATTTGAGCAGGACTGTGTTTTTCTTTTAACGCAACAGCCTTTTGGAGTGTTTCATATATTATTGGCGCTAAGGCTCTTTCTTTCTTGTTTAGCCGTTCGTTTCTTGAGCTCATTGCCAAGCCATCCTCATGCCGAATAATCGGACAAGAAGTAATTTCAACAGGAATTTTTTCTTGTTTTACCAATGCCGTGATGATTTGTAATTGCTGGTAGTCTTTTTCACCAAAATAAGCTGTGGTGGGTTTTAAGGCTTCAAATAATTTTTGAACAACTGTGGCTACTCCTTGGAAATGCCCTTTGCGGTGAGCGCCCTCCATAGTAGTTTCGAGATTACCGAAGTCATATGTTTTGGATTCTACCTTAGTAGCATACAGATCATCTGCTTCTGGAGCGTAAACCCAAACATTCCCTCCTAAGGATAAAAGTTTTGAAAGATCAGTATCAAGGTTTTTGGGGTAATTTTTTAAATCGTTCTTATTGTCAAACTGAGTTGGATTTACAAATATAGAAACCAGGACAAGATCATTGTATTCAAGGGCCTTTTGAACAAGGGTTATATGGCCTTCGTGCAGGGCTCCCATCGTAGGAACTAATCCGATAGACTTAGCAGCACAATTGTTTTTGGCGAGGTTGAGTTCTTTGAACTGATAAAAAACGTTCATTTTACGAAAATATTAACACCCTAAAAGTACTGTTTTTTCTATGGAACGGAAGAATTTTTGTAATTTTGCTAAACTTTCTAAACTAGGAAGCTAAATCAGTTTTATGCAAAACAAGAAAGTATTAATAATATCATCCGAAGTAACACCTTATTTACCTCAAACAGATCAAGCGGTCAATTCGTTTAAAATCCCTAAAACGATTAATGAGGCTGGGGGTCAAACGCGAATTTTCATGCCTCGTTATGGGATGATTAATGAACGAAGACATCAGTTACACGAAGTTATCCGTTTGTCGGGAATGAATCTAGTCATCAACGACATGGATATGCCTTTGATCATTAAAGTAGCCTCAATTCCAAAAGAGCGAATGCAGGTTTATTTTATTGACAACGAAGAATACTTCAAAAGAAAAGCAATGCTTAAGGATGAAGATGGAAATTTATTTTCGGACAATGATGAGCGCATGATCTTCTTTACAAAGGGTGTCATCGAGACGGTAAAGAAATTGAACTGGTCTCCAGACATCATTCATCTTCACGGTTGGTTTACCTCTCTATTTCCTTTATATATGAAAACCTATTTTGCAGAAGACCCAATTTTTGAGTCTAGTAAAATTGTAACGTCTATTTATCCAAACGATTTTGAAGGCTCTGTTTCCTCAGAATTTGAAAATAAAGTAGCTTTTGATGTTCCTGGCGAAGCAGAAAAAAGTCTTTTGAACGATGCTACCTATGAAAACCTAATCAAACTTGCTACTAATTTTTCAGACGGAGTAATCCTTTCTGGAGAAAATATATCTGAGAGCATCCTTTCGAATATTGATGATAAAAAATTACCCGCCTTAACTTTTGAAGAAAGTGCACAGGAAAACGCCTATGTGGATTTTTTCAATAATCAAATCCTTTAATGCCCTATGAAATTTAAGATACCCTTCTTAAAGAATTTCTCTTTCTTTCTCCTTTTTACACTCGTTATAGTTTCTTGTAATGAAGACTTTAATACCGTTGGATACGATTTAATTTCTACTAATGATTTTTTAACAAATAAGGTAAAACTTCCTGTGTATTCGTACCAAAATGACTTCCTAACAGATGTTCAGGTCAATGGATTAACTTTTCAACAGTTTGGTATAATTGATGTTCCTAATATTGGGCGATCAACAGCATATATTGCTTCTCAGCTTAGTTTTGTGCCAACTGATTTTTTTGGATTGTACAGTCCAGAAGACGAATTAGGGGATGTAAATAATGAAAAGGCAATTGAAGAAAACGAACAAGTGATTTCGGCTTATTTAGAAATACCTTTCATCACCAACACCAGAGATCAAGATGGTGACGGTGTAATAGACAGTTTAGATGCTGACCCTGAAGATCCAACAAGTGACACCGATGGCGATACAATAAGCGACGCATTAGAAACTCAGAGCGGTACTAACCCTTTGAGTAACGATACTGATGGCGATGGAATTCTAGACGACCAAGATACCGACAATACAGGTTATCAGCCAGAAAACAGAACCTACGCTATCGATTCTATTTTTGGAAACAGAAATGCCAGCTTTAATTTAAAAGTAGATGAGTTAACCTATTATCTAAATACGTTAGACCCCAATGATAATTTTGAGTCTCAACAAGCCTTTTATTCTTCTCGTGATTTTTATGAAGAGAACTTTGTTGGTGAAAATTTATTTGATGAAACCATTCAATTGAATTTTGAAGAAGTACGGATCAATTTTAGTGAAGACGATCCAGAGACGGATATAGATGAAACTACTCAAGTAGAAACCCGCCGTTCGCCTCGTATACGTGTGCCTTTGGATACGGCATTTTTTCAACGACGTTTTATCGATATGGAAGGTTCAGATTCTTTGGCAACAACTGACTTGTTTCAAAAGTATATGCGTGGAATTTTTGTGCGTATGGAAAACCCATCAGAGGACTTGTATATGTTACTTAACTTTGCATCTGCAAACATTGTTGTAACCTATGAATACAATCGATATAACGACAACGATACACCGGATGACACTACCGATTTCTCTATCGATCGTTTAGAACGAAGCTTCATCTTGAGTCCCGGAATAACCGTAAATCATCTGGAGAACTCATTAATAAATCCAGCAATAAGCCAAACCATTGCACAATCAAACGGTTCTAATAAAATCTTTGTAAAAGGTGGGATGGGATTACTTTCATCAGTTGAGTTATTAGGAAAATTTTCCGATGGATCAGCACTTTCAAAACTTGAAGAGTTACGCGAAAATGATTGGTTAGTGAATGAGGCAAATTTAGTTTTTTATGTAGATTCTACTTCAGTTGAGAATTGGACTCCTGGAGACTTAATTGCTGATCGCTTGTACCTTTACAACAAAAGAGATACAGCTCCATTGTTAGACTATTTTACTGACAATACTACAAGTCCTGAAAGAAATAAAGGGAAATTAGTACACGGTGGCATTTTAGAATATCAAAATGGAAAACCATACCGCTATAAATTTAGAATCACCCAGCACATCAATAATCTAATTCGGAAAGATTCGACCAATGTGCCTTTAGGGTTAGTTGTTTCTGCGAACATAGATGATGTATCCACTAGAAAAGCCAGATTAAATGGTGGGAGTGAAGAAATTCTATACCCAACATCAGCTATTTTAAACCCATTGAGTACTGTTTTAATAGGATCACATCCGAGTGAAGGTTTTGAAAACCTCAAATTAGAATTAGAAGTAATTTATACAGATTTCTCAAATTAACCCTTATTTACTATGTGTGGTATCGTAGCCTATATTGGTCGGCAACAAGCTTCACCAATTATCATTAAAGGTCTTAAGAGACTAGAATATCGTGGATATGACAGTACTGGAATTTCTTTATACGATGGAGTTGAGCTTCAAACCATTAAAACAAAAGGAAAAGTAAGTGACCTAGAAGCTAAGCTTCAAGCTGGGGATCCCATCCAAGCGGTAATTGGGCTGGGGCATACTCGGTGGGCAACCCATGGCGTACCTAACGATGTAAATTCTCATCCGCATACCTCTAATTCCAGCGACTTGGTTGTGGTACATAATGGAATTATTGAAAACTATGCTGCATTAAAAGAAGAACTTATTCAGCGGGGCTATACCTTTTCTTCTGATACCGACACAGAGGTGCTAGTTAACCTAATCGAAGATGTTCAAAAGAAAGAAAAAGTAAAGTTAGGAAAAGCAGTACAGATTGCCTTGTCGCAGGTCATTGGAGCCTATGCCATTGTTGTTTTTGATCATAAAAAGCCCAACGAGCTTGTAGCTGCTAGACTAGGAAGCCCATTAGCCATAGGTATTGGTGAGGGAGAGTTTTTTGTAGCCTCAGACGCAACACCTTTTATCGAATATACCAAGAATGTAATCTATTTAGAAGAAGAACACTTGGCTATCATTCGTTGTGATCGCGATATAACGATTAGAAAAATAACGAGTGATAAGGTTATAAAGCCCTACATAGAAGAGCTTCAAATGAGCTTAGAGCATATCCAAAAAGGTGGTTATGATCATTTTATGTTGAAGGAGATTTTCGAACAACCCCAAGCCATACGAGACACCTTGCGCGGACGGCTACTTTCTAACGAAGGCGTTATCACGCTTTCGAGTTTACGGGAACATGAGAATAAGTTTTTAAAAGCACGACGTATATTAATTGTCGCTTGTGGAACTTCATGGCACGCAGGCTTGGTTGCCGAATATTTATTAGAAAAATTTACACGGATCCCTGTTGAGGTTGAATACGCTTCAGAATTCAGGTATCGCGATCCCATTATATTTCCCGATGATATCCTAATTGCAATTTCTCAATCAGGAGAAACCGCAGACACACTAGCAGCAATTAAGATAGCCAAAGAGCGTGGAGCTTTTGTTTTTGGGGTATGTAATGTAGTAGGTTCATCCATTTCAAGGCTCACCGATGCTGGATGTTATACACATGCTGGGCCAGAAATTGGTGTTGCCTCTACAAAAGCGTTTACTACTCAGATCACTGTGCTATCTCTCTTGGCATTGCGCTTAGGAATGGTAAAAGGAACCTTATCTCGTTCGGAATATCAACAACACTTGGTGGAGTTGGAATCTATTCCAGATAAAGTATCTAAAATTTTAACCCAAGAAGCGCTGATAAAAACAGTAGCATCTTCTTTTAAAGATGCCAATAATTGCATTTATTTAGGAAGAGGATACAATTTCCCAGTTGCTTTGGAAGGAGCATTGAAACTTAAAGAAATCTCATATATTCATGCCGAAGGATATCCAGCTGCCGAGATGAAACACGGACCGATTGCTTTGATCGACGAGCAAATGCCGGTAGTTGTAATTGCAACCAAGAAAGGACATTACGACAAAGTGGTCAGTAATATTTCGGAAATAAAATCCCGAAAAGGTAGAATTATTGCCGTTGTAAGCGAAGGAGATATTCGAGTAAAAGAATTAGCCGACTATTGTATTGAAATCCCCGCATCACTGGAATGTTTTACTCCAATCTTAACAACCATACCCTTACAATTGTTGTCTTATTATATTGCTGTTCAACGCGGCTGTAATGTGGATCAACCCAGAAATCTAGCAAAATCGGTAACGGTAGAGTAGACATATGGAACGAGATTTTAACCCCAAAGGTGTTCTCGTAACGTTCTCAACATCAATCGTGAAGACATCGTTGAGGTTCCCCACCTAAGATTGAAGTTTTTTAGATACAAATCGGAGGGAGGATTAATTTTTTTAATTTTATTATATGGAAAAGGGATTTTTAATTCTAATTGGAACATTTGTTGTTGTAGGAGTTTTCCACTTCATTTCAATGAGAACAATGAAATTGTCAGAAACTAAGAAAATACATTTTAGAAAATTCTTTTGGTATTTCTATGGAATCATTTTTATGTTAAGTGGAGGAATAAATCTAATTGAAAAAGGTGGGTTTTATTGGAGTTTTACCTTACAGTTTATAATAGGATTGGTTATTGTAATTCTAAACGTATTAGGAAAATTAGAAACAAAATCTTCCGTAGAGACTGTAAACTGAACTATGCTCCCTTGGAGTAAACTTCCTCATATACCTTTGTGAGCCACTCGAAATAGTTGAACGGTTTTTAGCCTGGATACAGTCTTGTTTTTTTTGTGATAAGTCTGACTTAGCTGAATTTTTGAGAAACGGTTTTTTGGTGTTCAACTATTATTTGCTCCTATTTAGCTTGGGCAACTCAACCTCCACTACTCACACAGGAAACCCTTTGGCTGCTGAGCCAAAACATCAATTGGATGGCCTTATTGACGATCTTAGGTATTCGTACAGCGTGCTGTGTTCAGATGGCATTAATGTTTTGAATAGATGGTTTGGTCAAGTTTATGTTTTTATCTAAAAAGCCCCTAGTTCATTTATATCACGATCCATACTGAAGAATAACTATATTTGTGCAAGGGCTTCGAAAAGCACTTATTTTTCAACTAAAAAACCTTCATATGGAATCAGAAAACACAAAAATTACGGTAAAACCCAACGGACAATTTGCCATACAAGGACCCGTTACCCTTGTTGATATTGAAGGGAATGAGATTAAACACCCACCTCGTTTTTCACTTTGTGGTTGTTCGAAATCAAGCAATAAACCCTTTTGTGATGGCTCTCATAAAGGGTAAAACAGTTTTGCAATACCCTCTGTTCTTAATTTATGGTTCCAAGAACTTCGAGTATTACTCTCCCGCTTTTTGTTAGGACACTTTTTATAGCTTGAAGCTTTTTTTATTCCAGAGAGTACTATGGATCCGAAATTAATCTGATTGAACCCCAAACTAATGTAAGGAATGCTTTGGATGAAAAAGGAAAGCCTTATCTTCAATATTAAAATAACCGAAACGTTAAAGAAGCACTAGAAGCTAACCGAAAATGAAAAACAAAGTTCATTTTATTATTAATTCTCGTTTAGATAAAGCTTTAATAGAATTGTCCAAGCAACTGTCCTTGGATCCCTTTTGGCAAGAAACGCATGATTGTTTTTTATGGAAATCTCTTTATGAAGGACACGCGCTTGAGCTTACCCAAAAAGCAATTCGAGACAATACATCCTTAGTGATTGCTTGTGGGGGTGATGGAACGATAAATGAAATCGCACGCTATTTAGCAGACACTGCGATTCCACTGGGTATTATTCCTTTGGGATCTGGAAATGGTATTGCGCGTCATTTCAAAATTCCATTGAATATTAAAGGAGCGCTAGCGGTAATTCGTGAAAAGAATTCTGTTGTAATGGATGCAGGTCTCGCAAATCAGCATTTCTTTCTTTCTAATATGGGGGTTAGTTTTGACTCTGAGTTTATCAACAACTATCAAACCAGTCGAACTAGAGGTTTCATCTCTTATTTTAAAGCCTTTTTTGTTGCAATAAGATTTCACAAAACGCAAAGCTTTGTAGTGTATTATGCTGATATTAAAAAGGAAGTCAGTCCTTTTTTGTTGATGATTTCAAATGCAAATCAGTTTGGATATAACTTCTCCTTAACACCCAAAGCGCTTGTTTCGGATGGGCAATTTGAACTGATTCTTTTTAAGAGTAGGTCAATTTGGTCCTTATTCAAGTTATTTTTAGCAAGTCGATTTGGATTAAAACTTTCGGATAAACTTTTAGAGATTATTCCAATTTCGGAAGTTGTAATTGAAAGCGCTACTAAGGAATTCTTAATTCAGTTGGACGGAGAAACAAGTCGTGTTTCAGACAAACACCTTCAAATTAAGATGCATCCAACGGGACTTCATGTGCTTATCCCATCGGATAACATTTAGGCTGCAATTATAAAATAAAACGCTCAGTTTCGATATCTATTTTATAATTTCTTTACCTTTAAAAAAACGAAAACATGAAAGAATATTTATCCATTTTAGCCCATAATCGAGCATTATATGCTCGTTTTTTAAATAACTTTTCTTTGGAACAGCTTAATACTGTGCCTGAGGGTTTTAATAATAACATCATTTGGAATGTTACCCACGCTTTGGTTACTCAACAATCGTTAATGTACACCTTATCGGGCGTAAAGCCTTTAGTTCCTCGTTCTTGGGTTGATGCCTACAGCAAAGGGACTAAACCTGAAGGAGCTGTTTCTCAAGAGTTTGTTGATGCTGTTGATGCTGCCTTAATATCGACGATGGAGCAGTTGAAAAAAGATATAGAAGCGGGTATTTTTAAAAACTATCAGCCTTACACTACTTCTACTAAAATGGAATTAAATTCGTTTGCAACGGCCTTTCCTTTTGTCTTATTTCATGATGGAGTTCACTTAGGGTCTGTTTTGGCTCTGGCAAAGCTCGTTTAGGCTTTTGAAATTGCGGCGACAATTTGCTCCGCATGAATCCTTGAATTCTCGATAAACCACTTATTCGTTTTTAAACCTCCACAAACTACACCAGCGAGGTAGACTCCTTTTTGTGAAGACTCCATTGTATGTTCATCGTATTGAGGGGTTTTGAACGCATCGGTATGAAATAGAACTCCCAAAGACTCTAGAAGTGTGAAATCGGGTTGATAGCCCGTCATTGCCAATACAAAATCATTTTGAATTTCTATAGGTCCGTCAGTCGTTTGTATGCGGACACTTTTAGGCTTTATTTCAATGAGTTTGGATTCAAAATATGCAGGAATACTTCCCTCTGCTATTCTGTTGAGAATATCGGGTCGTGCCCAGTATTTCACATTGGCACCTACTTCTTTTTCGCGCACTACAAGAGTAACGCTTTTTGCTCCTTTACGGTAGGTTTCTAGCGCAACATCAACAGCAGAATTTGCAGCACCGACAACAACAATATCCATTCCAAAATAAGGATGGGGTTCTTTGTAGTAATGGCTCACCTTTTTCAGTTCCTCCCCGGGTATATTCAGCTTGTAGGGGAGGTCATAGAAGCCCGTAGCAAGCACAATATTTTTGGATTGGTATTCTTTTTTATTCGTTCGTATTTTAAATCCTCCCCTTGTTTTTTCAAATAAAACTACCGCTTCATATAGGTTGACGTTCAGCTTCCAGGAGGTTGTTACCCGTCTGTAATATTCTAGAGCTTCTGCTCGAGTAGGTTTGGGGTTGTGGGATATAAAAGGAATGCCTCCAATTTCTAGACGATCTGAAGTAGAGAAGAAGGTCATGTTTTGTGGGTAGTGGTACAATGAATTTACCAGCATCCCTTTTTCTATTATGGTGTATTGCAGGCCATTCTTCTTTGCCTCAATACCACACGCCAGTCCGATGGGTCCAGCTCCTATAATGATCAAATCTTCCATAATTCAAAGGTAATTAAAGCCGATTGATCTTAGGGCAAGAACGCATTAGATTATTATATAGTAAAAATCTATATAATAAATTAAATAATCAATATAATTGATTTAGTTAATCATTTATCGATTATAACAACGCGATGTAGCCGATTGATTACAGTAAATATAAGTTTTATCTATTAATTTGACTTATATTTAGAAACAAGCAGCTGTCTTAGATAGAGAAAAAATATAGAACCCAGGAAAAAGCCTATTCCTGTTGGGATATCATAAAAGTAAGCGCCTGAAAAAATTAAAACTTTCCACCAGAATGCAAATATAAAAAGTCCCACAATGTACTTTATTGAATTGTGAAACACGATATCAGGGAATAGTTTTAGCACCCTGCGTATTCCAACTAGTGGTAGGAAATTCGGAATGCTCAAGAGGTTGATCCAAAACTGTCCAATAGAACCCTTATTTTCGATTGTTTTCAGTTGTCTTGGATCCAAAGCTAACTGTTTTTTTAGCTCAGAAAAGCCAAGCTTGGTATTCGCAAGATTGATGTATTTTTTCTTCTGTTCATAGTGATCTTCATTTTCTGGCAGCCAAAGGCAAGCCTTCATTTCATATTCCAAATTATCTCGGAGTTGATTGATTGTAGCACTTCTATTTTCATTAAACGCTTCGAGGAAATTTCCAACAAGGATAGGCTTGCCATAAACAATATGCACTTCTTGCCATGGCAATTGGTGGTGGCTGTAATTGATGCCAACGGGTACAATATACAGGGTGCTGTCTGGAAATTTTTCTTGAGCCTCAAGAACCAATCGACTGCTGCCTTTAGACAGGCGTTGCAAGAAATACTCGTTGTGATGACTCCCTTCAGAAAACATCATCATATGATCCCCTTTGCCAAGAATTTCGTGACAGCGATCGAAAACCGCTGCATTTTTTCTTAAGCTGCTATATCCATCGCGAATTCGATAAACGGGTAACATTTTTAGGGCATCTAAAAACCATTGAAAAGGCCCTCCAAAAACATCAGATCGGGTAAGGGAAGTAACTTTTGAACCACAGCTTGTACCTACAAGGAGTGGATCTAAAAAAGCGCCTTGATGATTGGGTGAGAAAAGTACAGCTCCCTTTTTTGGAATTTGTTCTTGTCCATAAATTCGGATACGCTTAAAGTAAAAACGATTGTAGTTTTTTAATAACAGTAAGATGAATTTGTAAAAAAGAGCTTTCATAGTATGCAGCTTATTTGGGTCAACGTATCAAAATTAAATATAATGAAGACATTGCTACTTGAGTACAAAAATAACTTTTTCAAAGAGGAATGAACAAGAGCCATTCAATACGATACAACATTATATATATCAACTACTTAAACTCAGTTTAATTTTTAAAACAACAGATCAGCTTTTTTTTATTAAAAACTTGAATTTCAAAGGGGTTGTTTTTTTTGGAAACGCTATATTTGCAGTCGAAATAAAAGACTAAAAACTAATACAATATCATCATATGGCAGCGACTGCAGGAAAAGTTTCTCAAATCATAGGCCCAGTAGTAGATGTTACCTTTTCAGGAACAGGCACTAAACTACCTAAAATTTACGATTCATTAGAAATCACAACCAAAACGGGAGACCTTCTAATACTTGAGGTTCAGTCTCATGTTGGAGAAGATACAGTTCGAACCATCTCAATGGATTCTACGGATGGATTGAGCAGAGGGACCGAAGTTATTGCAACGGGAAGTCCTATTCAAATGCCAATTGGAGATGATGTTTACGGAAGACTTTTCAACGTAATTGGAGATGCAATTGACGGTATTGGAGATTTACCAAAAAAGGGAGATCATGGATTACCAATTCACCGAGAAGCACCAGCATTCGATCAATTATCTACTTCTACTGAAGTTCTTTTTACAGGAATCAAAGTAATTGACCTAGTGGAGCCTTACGCAAAAGGAGGTAAGATTGGACTTTTTGGAGGAGCAGGAGTTGGGAAAACCGTATTGATACAAGAATTAATTAATAACATTGCCAAAGGGCACGGGGGACTATCTGTTTTTGCAGGAGTTGGAGAACGTACCCGTGAAGGGAATGATTTACTTAGAGAGATGCTAGAATCTGGTATCATCAAATATGGTGATGACTTCCTTCACTCCATGGAAGAAGGAGGCTGGGACCTTAGCAAAGTAGATAAAGCCGCTATGAAAGAGTCCAAAGCAACCTTCGTGTTTGGACAAATGAATGAGCCTCCAGGAGCTCGTGCTCGTGTAGCACTTTCTGGATTAACGATAGCAGAATACTTCCGTGATGGAGCTGGAGAAGGACAAGGAAAAGATGTACTTTTCTTTGTTGACAATATCTTCCGATTTACACAGGCAGGTTCTGAGGTATCAGCTTTATTAGGACGTATGCCATCTGCGGTAGGATACCAACCAACATTAGCAACCGAAATGGGAGCGATGCAAGAGCGTATTACCTCTACCAAACGAGGATCAATTACTTCTGTTCAGGCAGTATATGTTCCTGCAGATGACCTTACCGATCCTGCACCAGCTACAACTTTTGCTCACTTAGATGCTACAACCGTATTGTCACGTAAGATTGCAGAACTTGGAATTTACCCTGCAGTAGATCCTTTGGATTCTACTTCACGAATTTTGACTGCTGAAATTTTAGGAGACGAACATTACGATTGTGCTCAACGAGTAAAAGAATTATTACAACGATATAAAGAACTTCAAGATATTATTGCAATTCTAGGGATGGAAGAGCTTTCAGAAGAAGATAAATTAGCTGTATCACGCGCTCGTCGGGTACAACGTTTCTTATCACAGCCGTTCCATGTTGCAGAACAATTTACCGGCCTGAAAGGTGTTTTAGTAGATATCAAAGAAACCATCAAAGGATTTAATATGATCATGGATGGAGAATTAGATCACTTACCAGAAGCAGCTTTCAACTTGAAAGGAAGTATCGAAGAAGCGATTGAAGCTGGTGAAAGAATGTTATCTGAAGAATAAGGTATGTATTTAGAAATTATATCTCCCGAAACAACTCTCTTTACTGGAAATATCGATTCTTTAACGGTACCAGGAGCCAATGGTTCTTTTCAGGTTTTGGAAAATCATGCTTCTATTGTTTCAACCCTATCTTCAGGGAATGTTACTCTACAAGGGAAGTTTGATAGCTCCATTAACTTTGATGTTCCGTTTCATAAAATCGATGCAAATTCTGTTATTCTCAAAATTTTATCTGGAACTCTTGAACTTCAAGACAATAAAATAATTTTGTTGATCGATTAATATTTTTTAAAAAACACAAACCCAATTTTAACATTAAATATCTGTAAATTAAACACTTAATTTACAGATATTTTTTATTTTCGCTCAAATTTAAATCCTTTGAAATGAAAAGATTTGCCCTTACATTTTTATTTTTACTTTGTACGACCTTACTTTTTGCGCAGACCGATTCTCTCGAGATTAAAACAAATAAGTTAGATGAGGTAATCCTCAATTCAACACGAATTGATTTACCCCTTTCTCAACACTCCAGAACCATTCAGGTGCTGGATGCATCGGAAATACAAAAGAGTGGAGCACCCAATGTTGTTGTTTTATTACAACAAATATCGGGGATCGATATTAGGCAACGCGGAGTTGAGGGTATGCAAGCAGATTTATATATTCGAGGAGGTAGTTTTGATCAAACCCTTCTTTTAATCGATGGGATTAAATTGGAAGACGCACAAACAGGCCATCATACGCTCAACCTCTTACCTCCTATTGATTTGATTGAACGCATCGAAGTACTGAAAGGACCTGCAGCTAGAATTTATGGCCAAAATGCATTTACAGGAGCAGTTAATATTGTAACTAAAGCCTCAGGTTCAGGAGCAAATCAACTTTCTGTACAAGGAGGATCATATGACCAATATCAGTTGAAATCGACCCTACAAACAAAGGGAGCTTTGGGAGGTGTTTTAGGCCATTTCTCCTACAATACTTCTAACGGATACCGTCATAATACCGACTTCATCAACAGAAACTATTTTATAAAAGGTAATTTCGAGACCAATGAAATTCCTTTTCAGTTTTTAGGGTATTTTTCAGATCGAGAATTTGGAGCAAACGGTTTCTATGCTTCTCCATTAGCAACAGAACAATATGAAGAAACACAGGGGAGTTTAGTGGCTCTTTCTGCAGTTATGAAAACAGAACGCTCCATCTTTAAGCCAAGGATTTACTGGCGTAGAGGTCAAGATATGTATGTCTTTACTCGAGATAACCCAAGCGAATATAGAAACTTACACATTACCAATAAGGCAGGAGTAGCAATGGACTACAGCTTATTTTCTTTTTTAGGAACTACGGGTATTGGGGTTGACTTTGCACGTGTTGGTATAAGTAGTAACAACTTAGGGGATCACAGTCGGTACATGACAACCATCTTCGCCGAACACCGCTTTTTACTTTTAAATGACAAACTGGATATTACACCTGGTCTAGCCTATAATTATTATACTGATTTTGGATCACACTTTTTTCCGGGGATCGATTTTGGATTTGCATTCAACACCCAATTCAGAGTTTATGGAAATGTTGGATCTACCTATAGAATTCCAACCTATACCGATTTGTTTTATAGCGATAGAACAACCCTAGGGAATGCAAACTTGAAACCAGAAAGTGCAGTAGCTTTAGAATTAGGACTACGATATACGAGCTCTATGTTTTCTTTTAGTGCGGCTTATTTTAACCGTAATTCAGAAGATTTGATAGACTATGTAAAAGATACAGCAGATGCTAAATGGGAAGCTAACAACATCCAAGAGGTTACCACGGGCGGATTTGAATTGGAGTCGACTTTAAAATATAATATTTTTTCTCTTCCTCAAAACATTAGATTGGGTTATACCTATATCGATGACGAGGTAAAGGGAGTAACGGAGTATACATTTTCTCGCTATTCAATCAATTCTTTGAAAAACCATTTTACCATCCGATCCCTCAATCAATGGTCCAACAGAATATCTTCTGGTGCGGTATTGAAAGTTGCAGAGCGTACCTTGGGTGACCCATATACGGTATTAGATTTTAATATGCAGTGGGAGTCTACTAACAATGCTTTTCGAGTAACTTTTTTGTTGAATAATATATTCGATGAAGTCTATTCAGAGACCAATTTGGTTCCTATGCCCAAACGCAATGGGAGCATTGGGCTTCAATATTTTTTCTAAGAATTTGCTTGCCTTTTGTTGTTGATGGCCTCATAAATGAGTTGGTTTTCCCATCCTCGGTATTGTAAGCGGTCGTGTACTTTTTTTTGGCATTTGAGACCGCCAAGATGTTCATATTCTTTCCAGATCCTTTCAAAGAGCTCTTCAAAGGTGTCGGAATATTCATTAGGGTCAATTTCTTTGAGAGCAATTTTAGTATTGAAAGGAGAAATATTTCTGAATTTGAGCTCGCGTAAAATCCGAATTTTCCCCCATTTTTTGATCCTGAATTTTCCCCGTGCAAAGCTTTGCGCAAAGCGGGTTTCGTTTAAATAATTATCGGAGATGAGTTGCCCAATGATTTGGTCTATCGCATCGGGAATCATGTTCAGAGATTTTAGTTTTTGAATAACCTCCTGATGACAACGCTCTTGGTACGCACAATAGTGTTCCAGCTTTTTTTGAGCTTCTTGTACAGTAAAAGAGGTACTTTTTTGCATAGTCAAAAATACATTTTTTCTAAGGACTTCAATCCAATTTACCATTCACGTTATAAGACCTGTCATTCACGACATTTTTTTGGAAAAGACCCATAGAGCCATCTAGTTTTGGGTCAACCAAAAAACACATATCATGAAAAACCTTACAATCGTATTAACCTTATTTGTGTGTTCTTTTTATGGAATTGCACAATCAACAATTGACTTAAAAGTTGGTGGGAACTACACCTTCATAGAAACACAACCCATTTTAATGGAATCTTCATCGAGTACATTAAACATATATTCTAATCTTAAAAAATATAAAAATAACAAACTGGAGAAGGAAACGAACACCTTTGAAGCCGGGCATACGGTTCGAATTTTGAATATAGAAAATGGAATAGTTTATTTTAAATACTGGAAAAGTCAATTTAAAGAAAAGAATAGGGGAACTATAAGAAATAGTAAAGCATATAATGCCAAACTAGACCGACATCAAAAGTACAATGAAAATTATGTTGAAAACATTGTTTTTTCTTTACCCATATACGAGTTTGAAAAATTAACGCAACAGCGATATGATTCTTTTCGAGGTGTAAAACTCAAAACCTTCTCAGCTCCAATTCGAGTCAGAGGATTTGGAAGTAAAGATAAATTTACCTTTGAACAAACCCTTTCTTTAGGAGAGAATTTGTCCATTCAGTTTGGATACGATCCTCTGAAAGAGGATCGCTATATAGAACTTACAGCGGGAGTTGCAATCACACAAATCAATTTAAACTATGAAGTTTACGATTCTGAAGGAGTTTTCTTATCCAATGAATCTGCTACACCAGCTGCACTTACTTTTGCTTTTGGCGGAGTCTGGCATTTTGCTTCTAATGTAAATGCGGGTGTATTTGTAGGTTGGGATCATCTAAAAGGAAATGATCAGTCACTCTACAAATGGGAATACAACCAAAAACCTTGGATTGGACTTGGTGTTAACCTGAGTTTCGGAAAAGAAAAGGCTCAAAACAGTCAAGAAAAAGAAAATCAAAAGCTAAAATAAAATCAAGCAAGGTCACGCCTAGTTCTATAGGTACATTTTAATCTAACTTTTTAATACATTTAATAACCCAAATTTTATTATCATGAAGAAAGCCATACTCACCTTATTAGTTTTTGTATCCATTATTTTTAGTGGACAAAGTCAAGAAAATAAAGAAATAAAATTCTCAACTGTAACCCCGACCCATACATTTTTTGGAGTAAAAAAACACATGCAAATAATTCATGTCCCTTTAGAAGAGGATTGCAAAAGTAAATGGGTAGTAACGGCCAAAACGAAAAAGAGAGGATTTCGCTTTAGAGGAAAAGTTAAACTGAATGAGGTAGAGATTTCAGTTTATTTAAATGATGTATTGCAGGAAATAGATACCATAGAAATGGGTGTAAATGAAAATCGGATTGCAAACAAAATGACGATAAAGTTGTGTAACAATGATTCATTTAGTTGTGCAACATCCTATATTACTTCTTTTAAAATTAATAAATCAGAGGATATCACCATTAAATTAGAATCTGGTACAGGTGGTCATAAATTCAGACCATGTACGAGTCATATTTGTACTGTTCGACCCGTTTTTTGATATGAAAATAAAGTTCAGTTTTTTATTACTCCTTTCCCTCAAATTATTGGGACAAAATACATTGGATTCTCTGGTGAATCAATTCAAGCAACACGACTATGTTTCTACCCAAAAAATACTGTTGAATAGTAATAATCCAGTAGTAAAAAATGCCTTTTCATATTTGTTAGATTATAAGCAACTGGGTTACGGGACTTTTGAACTTTTTGGAGAAGAAGGGCTTAGCAACAGAGAAATTATCGTAAACAGATATGTGTACGGGGATTATTTAACACATCAATCACAGCCCAAAGATTCTTTAGCTTATATTCAGTTCAAGAATGCATATGCCTTAGCAAAACAAACTAAAGACACTTTGTTGCTTCAAGAATGTTTATTCCGTATTTGCATTTTACAATTTTACTATCAACTACCGTATAAAAAGGAGAGAGACTATGTTCGTGAAATAAAAACGTTCAGCAAGGATAAAGTAGATGAGTACTGGTATTATTATTTCTCTTTAAACCGAAGAATTGATACTTTATATCGTAAAGATAAAGCTGTAACGGAGTACCCTTCCGATCTAGAAAAGGCTCACGAGAAATTGATTACCCTGGCGGGTTCATCTGTCTACCTCAAAGGACACGCACTTCACAACGCTGGAATTTATTATGATTTATTTACTACTAAAACAGATTCTTCCATTAATAAGTTTAATAAGGCCATAGAAGTGTTTTCATCTAAGAAGAATAATTTTTTTAATAAAAATGCACAAGCTAGTTTGTTGAGCCTGGCAATTGTAAACTCAAAGTTAGGGAAGAATAGAGAGTCGATTCGGGCTTTTCATAAAGCAAATCGGGAATACGTGATTTTTGACAATAACTTCGAAAAACTCTTCATCTATGATGGATTATACAAGAACTATAAAGCTATAAACATTCCAGATAGTGCTTTGTTTTATTTGGAAGGACATAACAAAAAAGCGAGCGAACTAAACAAAGACAAACTGGCAATAAATAATATTGAATACGAAGAAGATTATCAAAGTAAAAAAAGAGAATTACAGGAAATGAAGAGGCGTAAACTAACTTTACAAAAAATTCTTTTTATGCTGTTACCCACTTTAGGGATAACTTTTTTGATTATTGTTTTGTTGTATTTTATTTATAAACAGAGTAGGAAAGAAGTAAAAGAAATAAAACAACTAGTAATCAAAAACCACATCATCCTCAAAGACAAGACCAAAGTTTATATCAATGACTTGATGTATATAAAGGCCGAAGATCATTACATACGGGTATTTACCTCAAACGGCAAAAATCATTTGGTACGAGGTCGCTTAAGCGACTTAGACGAGCAGCTACCGCCCAACTTTATTCGAACACATCGATCGTATATCACCAATCGAAACTTTGTAAAGCAGATTAGTAAAACAATTTTGTTACTCCTCGATGGGAGTACAATTCCGATATCCAGGAAGTTTAAAGATCTTCTCCCATAATTTATAAAACAAAAAAGCGGCACTCTTTGGGAGTGCCGCTTTAATAATACTATTGAACACGAATCGGTTTTTGAGTGTTATCAAAAAAGCGATAGTGTAGATACTGATAAGCATCTCGGGGTATAATTTTTACCCGTTTTTTATGCTTGAATAACCATTGAGTTCGGATGGAAGGGAACCCTTGGTTTAAATAAGCAGCAATAAAAGGATGAATGTGTAATTCAATTTTTTTCTTTTTATGCTGAGCGTTGTTAACAATTTTGTTAAGGTCTGCGTTGATTTTGTCAAGTAAAACAATCGGCGCCTCAACCTCCCCATTAAGGTTCGGGTTGGGTTCCATGGTTTTGATATTCATTTCTGGACGGACCCGTTGACGGGTTATCTGAATGAGACCAAATTTACTAGGAGGTAGAATTTTGTGTTTGGTTCTGTCGGTACTCATTTCGCTTTTCAAATGTTCAAATAGAATGCGTCTATTTTCACTAGATCCAAGATCGATAAAGTCGACCACTACAATTCCTCCCATATCACGTAGGCGTAGTTGACGTGCTACTTCAGATGCCGAAATCATATTGACTTCCATGGCTGTTTCTTCTTGGTTTCTCGCTTTGTTTGAGCGATTACCACTGTTCACATCAATAACGTGTAATGCTTCCGTATGTTCTATAACTAAATAGGCTCCTTTTTGCATGGAGACTGTTTTCCCAAAGGCTGTTTTGATTTGTCGCTCTACTCCAAATTTTTCGAAAATGGGTAGGGACTCGGTATAATGTTTAACGATACCGGCCTTTTTGGGTGCAATGGTTTGAATGTATTCACCTATTTCACCGAATAACTCTTTGTCATCTACATGAATTCCTGTAAAAGAATCATCAAAAATATCTCGAAGTATAGAAGATGAACGATCTATTTCGCTCAACACTTTAGTTGGATATTTGTTGATTTTAGAAAGGCGGGCACACATATTTTTCCAACGCTGAATCAGCTGTTGTAAATCTGCATCGAGTTCCGCTACTTTCTTGTCTTTGGCAACGGTTCGCACGATTACACCAAACCCTTTTGGTCGGATGCTTTGCACGAGACGTTTGAGACGATTTTTCTCTTCTCGGTCTTCAATTTTTTGTGAGATGGATATTCTATCAGAAAATGGGACGAGTACCATATAACGACCGGCTAATGAAAGCTCGGAACTAATTCGTGGTCCTTTAGTCGAAATGGGCTCTTTGACTACTTGAACTAGAATCTGTTGATTCGAGCTGATTGCGTCAGCGACCATTCCATTTTTTTGAATATCTTCTTCAAAACGAAAGTTTTTTAATAAATAATCTTTTGTTTTACCTGTACTTACCTGTTTAATGAATTTCAATAAAGTTGGAAGTTTGGGACCTAAGTCGTGGTAGTGTAAAAAGCCATCTTTTTCGTGGCCTACATTTACAAACGCAGCGTTGAGTCCCCCGACAGATTTTCGAACTTTGGCGAAAAATATATCACCAACCGAAAATTTGTTGTCGTCTATCTCTTTATTGAGCTCAATTAGTTTTCCATCCTTGAGTAATGCGAAATCAACTGCAGAGGAATTCGATCGTATAATCAATTCTTTATTCACTCTGAGTAGTGTTGTGTTCATGCACAATTATATGCACAAACAGATTAAACAATAATTTGTCAGGATTTATCCTGTGAAACGCAACCTAAAGATGCGTTTCATTTCAAAGAACAATGAATCTTTTGAGTGTATTCTACACTATTTTTTCTTGTGACGGTTAGCTCTGCGTCTTTTCTTACGCTTGTGAGTAGCTACCTTGTGTCTTTTACGTTTTTTTCCGCTTGGCATAGCTTGTTATGGTTATTAATTAATAATTATTTTACAGGAACTTTAGTTTTAACTCCTTCTACAAATATTTTAGCCGGCTTAAAAGCTGGAATGTTGTGAGCAGGAATTTTTACAGCTGTATTTTTTGAAATGTTTCTTCCTGTTTTTTCTGCTCTAGTTTTCACTACAAAGCTTCCAAAACCTCTTAAGTAAACATTTTCATTTCCTTCTAGAGAAGTCTTCACCTCTTCCATAAATTTTTCTACAGTTGCCTGTACATCACCTTTGTCAATTCCTAGTTGTTCCGAAATGTTTGAAACGATCTCTGCTTTCGTCATGATTTTATTTAAATTATAGTTTGTTTTCTCTTCTGAGGTGTGCAAATATATAAATTTATAATTAGAAATATATTAGCCTAATCCATTAATATTAACCTTTTTAAATCGGGTGCGAAGCATTACTTTTGTAAACAATGACTTGGACAATTCAATTAATGGCCTGGTATAAGATACACAAGCGATCTTTTCCATGGCGCAAAAGCCGCGATCCTTACAAGATTTGGCTTTCAGAAATCATTTTGCAGCAAACTCGAATCGCTCAAGGGACACCTTATTATCAATCCTTTATAGAAAACTTTCCTACAGTTGATGCGCTTGCTGCTGCAGACGAGCAGCAGGTTTTAAAATTATGGCAAGGGCTAGGGTATTATTCTCGCGCCAGAAATTTACATCATACGGCTCAAGCTATTGTTTCGGATTACGGTTCTGTTTTCCCTCACACTTTTTCAGAATTACTTACCCTTAAAGGAGTAGGGAACTACACAGCCAGTGCAATTTCCTCTATTTGTTTTGATGAGCCACAAGCAGTAGTCGATGGAAATGTGTATCGGGTTTTAGCGCGCTACTTTGGAAAAGACACCCCCATTGATGCTTCCTATGCTTTAAAGGAATTCAAAGCCTTGGCTACGGAATTAATGGGAACGGAGAGTCCAGGCGACTTTAATCAAGCCCTTATGGAGTTTGGAGCACTACAATGTACCCCAAAAAATCCATTGTGTGATCGCTGTCCTTTTCACAAGGATTGTGTGGCTTTCAACCAAAACAAAATAGATCAGTTACCTTTTAAAAAAAATAAAATTAAGGTGACCAATCGATACTTTAATTATTTGGTCTTTGTTACCCCATCAGGAAAAACCCTTTTAAATCAGCGAACGGCTAAAGGTATTTGGCAACACTTGTACGAATTTCCTTTGTTAGAAAGTAAGCAATTATTGAACTTTGAAGAATTAATAGATGACCCAACTTTGTCGAAGTATACCGATATGAAAGAAGCGACACTTTCTAAAATTAATGAAAATCCAATTAAGCATAAATTATCCCATCAACAGTTGTATATTACATTTTGGAAAATAAACACAGAACAGCTTTTGGGTGTTGCAATTGACGAAAATAAATTACCTAACTACCCTGTTCCCATTGTTTTACAAAAATTTATTGAGAATTTTTATATATCGAAAACATGACTTTATTACCTTTGAATATGTTTAACCTTTTAAATCTATCATTATGAGCGGAAGCCTTAACAAAGTTATGTTGATTGGTCATCTTGGAGATGACGTAAAAATGCACTATTTCGAAGGAGGAGGAGCAATCGGAAGATTTCCTCTAGCAACCAACGAAACCTACACCAAAAAAGCTACTGGTGAGAAAGTCACGAATACGGACTGGCACAACATTGTTGTGAGAAACAAAGCGGCAGAAGTTTGCGAAAAATATTTGAGCAAAGGAGATCGTATTTATGTTGAAGGTAAAATTAAGAACCGTAAGTGGCAAGCCGAAGACGGATCTGATCGGTACAGCACCGAAATTAATGTGGACGAATTCACCTTTCTGACAACCAAGAAAAGTGCTGAAGCAGCAACACCTTCCGAACAACCGCCAACACAACCGCCTTCGAAAGAAGACGATTTACCATTTTAATCTAAACTGTAATTAATTGGACCCAGAACCCTTAAGCATTTATTTTTTATCCTTTGCATTTGAGCCTATTATAGGTTTAAAAATAATACTGTTGGCTTTTTTACTTCTGGGATCGGCTTTGATTTCTGGTGCTGAAGTTGCTTTTTTCTCTTTGACTCCTTCGCTTATTGAAGAACAAAAAGATAAGCATCCAAAGAAAATTCAGAAGATTGAAAGTTTATTACAAAAACCCAAAAGATTATTAGCCACAATTCTTGTGGCTAATAATTTTATCAATATTGCAGTTGTACTCTTATTTGCCTCTTTAGGAGAGATCCTTTTTGGTAGCATTTCGAACGAACTCATTCGACTCTCAATTGAAATTGGAGTGATAACCTTTGTTATTTTACTCTTCGGTGAAATATTACCTAAGATTTATGCGAATAAAAACAGCATGCTTTTTTCAAGATTTATGGTTGGTGCTGTTTATGCTCTGGATCGTAAAATCTTATTTTTCATTACCATTCCGATGAGCAAAGTAACCTTGTTTTTGGAGCGTAATTTTGGACAACAGTCGAGCTCCTTCTCAGTAGACACACTTTCTCAGGCACTAGAGTTTACAGAGCAAAAAGACACGACAAAGCAAGAAGATCAAATTTTACAGGGGATTATTAATTTTGGTACAACCGACACCAAACAGGTGATGTGCCCTAGAATTGATGTTTTTGCACTTGAAAAAGAAATGCCCTTTGAAGAAATTCTTCCTTTGATTATTGAAAAAGGCTTTTCCAGAATACCCGTTTACAACGACAAAATGGATCAGATTGATGGAATTTTATACGTCAAAGATTTAATGCCCAACATCAATACACCGGGGTTCAGATGGCAAGAACTTTTGCGCGAACCTTATTATGTTCCCGAGAATAAGAAGTTGGATGATTTGCTCAATGAATTTAAAGTAAAGAAAATGCATATGGCTGTTGTGGTCGATGAATATGGTGGAACTTCTGGAATTGTAACTCTAGAAGACCTTATAGAAGAAATAGTAGGTGATATTACGGATGAATTTGATGAAGAAGAATTAGAGTATTCCAAAATAGACGAGAAGAACTTTGTTGTCGATGCAAAAGTTGGATTAAAAGATTTTTATAAAATCATTCAAATTGAAGAGGTTGAAGCTTTTGAAAAAGTAAAAGGGGAAGCAGAAACACTGGCGGGTTTTATTCTTGAAATAGCACAACAATTACCTGTATATGGGCAGAGAATTATTTTCGAAAAAATCATATTTACTATTGAACTCGTCGATAAAAAAAGGATTAAACAGATTAAAGTAACCCTTCCTTAAGTCGATTTTGAACTATCTTTACCTTATGAAACAGCTTGTGTTTTTTGTATTTATACTGCTTTGCTTAATTGGCTGTAACGAAAATACACTTCCCAAACCGAAGGCATATTTGAGTCTAAATTATGCTGAACCTGTTTATAAAACAGTTACTCACGATTGCCCCTATGTTTTTGATATCAACGAATATGCTGAAATAATTCCTCAAGCTCAATGTTGGAACAAAATCATATATCCCGAGATGAAAGCAACGGTTTATCTTTCTTATGTGCCGATAAAGAACAACCTTGATTCTCTTTTATATGATGCCTATCAAATGCCAAGTAAACATGTTGGAAAGGCAGAAGAAATCCCGGAACGGGTTTTTTATAATCGCGAAGATCGAGTGTATGGAACTCTTTTTAGAGTAGTGGGCGAAGCGGCCTCACAAGTGCAGTTTTTTTTAACAGATAGTACAGATCATTTTTTAGTAGGATCACTTTATTTTTATACACGACCCAACTACGATTCCCTCATGCCGGCAGCTCAGTATGTAGAAAATGACCTGATGCACTTAATGGAGTCTTTTGAATGGAAAGGAATTTCCGAAGAATAAGATTTAGTCTGTTTTTAGAACATTAAAAACATCTACACGCTCGTTTTTTGTTACTTTATACACAGGACCAACACTTTGAACAACCGAGCTTAGCTCTTGATCTTGAATCCAATTGGGATCAAAAACAATTTGTGCAAGTTTGCTTTCAAAACTTACGGTTGCGGATTGGACCCCGGGTGTAGCATTCAATTTCTTTTCAATACTAGCAGCACATCCAATAGCACAGGTCATTCCGGTTATTTGGAGCTCACTTTTAACCAAAGCCTCCGTGTTGAGCACAATTTCTTGAGGCACAGTAACTTCAATCGTTTTTACTTCTGGCCCTTTTTGTTTGCATGAAACAAAGGAAAGGATACAACACAGTAAGATGGAAATTCTTTTCATGGTATTTTTTTCAAAATTACTAATTTATTAGGAATGCCTTTCCCTAAAAATGATCACTTTTGCAAAAACTTTATGCATGTCAGTAACGTTTAAAAAGTGGGCGTATCTTTTAACGCTTTCAATTATCTGGGGGAGTTCTTACATTTTAATTAAAAAAGGACTTGTTGGTTTAACACCGCTTCAAGTTGGATCTTTTCGTATTCTATTTACCACAGTAATTCTTTTAGCGTTTGGGTATAAAACGCTCAAGGGCTTGAGTCGTGAGCAGTGGAAATGGATTGCGCATACGGGATTTTATGGAACTTTTTTCCCAACCTTTTTATTTTCATTCGCTGAAACCGAAGTAGACAGTTCTGTTGCGTCCGTATTAAATGGTCTTACTCCTTTATTCACACTACTATTAGCCTTTTTCTTTTACAAGGTAAAAATTGTTAAAAAGCAAGTTTTTGGAGTTTTGGTTGGCTTTCTGGGAACGATATTACTGGTAGCCCAAGAGTTTTCACTCACGACTTCGGGTGATTCAAAATACTCCTTATTGGTGGTTTGTGCTTCGGTATTTTATGGTATCAATGTCAACATTTTAAAAGACAAACTTTCTGGAGTTTCTCCAATGGGTATCGCCTTAGGGAATTTTTTAATGATTGCTCCAGCAGCACTTCTAATTTTACTTTTCTCTGACTTTAATTGGACTGGATTTTATCAAGAAGCAGCAGTAGTGAAGTCCATGGGGTATATTTTAGTTTTAGCCTTATTTGGAACTGCGGTTGCAAAAGTTATGTTCAATAAATTATTGGCACTCTCTTCAGTTGTTTTTGCCGTTTCCATTACCTATCTACTTCCAATTGTTGCTATCGGTTGGGGACTGTTTGATGGCGAAAACTTTGGCGGCATTCAATGGGTAGCAGCTTTCCTAATTATCTGTGGTGTTTACTTGGTGACTGAAACAAAAAAAGCGCCCAAATAGGCGCTTTTTTAATCATTAAATAACTGTTGTTAATTAAAATCTGCAGCATCGATAGAACCGTTCAATTCAATAGATTGCGTGATGAAATCGATAGCTTGAGGCCCTAAAGGTTGAGTCGTTTTATGGGGGAAAAGAATTCCATCCACTGCCTTATAGTCTCCTAACAGTGTTTCTTGAGTCACAGCATTTCCTTGAATTTCTTGTGTTTCAGAAATCTTAATTTTTAAGAATGTTTCTTGATCATAGAAAAACGATTTGGTTGCAGAAACAGCCAATTCATAGGCAGCAACGCCATTTACATCAGCAATGCTAGCTTTGATGTTGGATGGGTCTAAACCAATCTCAGCAAAGATATAACTGTCTTTAAGTGCGTCTTCTAATTCCGCTCCACTTAAGTCGATGTGTTGACCTTGGGCTTCTGTATATCCTTTATCTTTATTTACAACCTGTTTTTGCACTACATTTCCCATCATACTTACGGTTAAAAGCGATTGTTGTTGGTTCGTTTTTTTGGTTACAACCTCCAATTGCATTCCTTGCATTGTTGCTTGTAAAACCTCACTTTTTGAAGTGACGCTTTTTAATTTGTCAAGCCCGCCAATTGCATTAAAGTAGTTTTCTAGAATACTGGTAGAAGTTACTCCTTCGGGAAGCTGACTGGAATAGTCTGGGCGTTCAGTAGGAGTACCATATTGGTCATAGTACGATACTTTTAGTGGTTTCCCAAAAGGAGCTACTTGTTCTAAGTTCTCTAAAACTTCACTTCCTTTTCCAGTAACAAAAATACGAGCATTATTAAGTTTTATGTGCTTTTTGGTAGCAGCTAATATATCGGCAACGGTTACGGCATTAATCTTTTGTAGATAGGTTTTATAAAAATCTTCAGGAAGGTTTTCTGTACGAATGCTCAAGGCATAGCGCGCAATGGTTTGTGGTTTTTCTAGTGCCAAAACAAAGTCACCAACATACTTGGCCTTTGCATTATCCAATTCTTTTTGAGTTACCTCTTCGGTTCTAATTTTCTCAAGCTCTTTAACCAGCTCTACTACAGCACTGTCTGTAACCGCATTTCGGACACTAGCAAATGCGCGAAGGCGTGCACGCGTATATTTATTCGTTCGAAGTCTAGAATAAGACCCGTAGGTAAAGCCTTTGTCCTCTCTAAGATTTAGAAATAAACGAGCTTCACCACCACCACCTAGAATGCTGTTTCCTAGAAGCATCGGAAAATAGTCTGGATGTGTTTTTTTAATGGAATTTGTAAACGCTACGGAAACTTCGGATTGAACAGCATTATTCATCTCCGTAAAATGAATGTCTAATTCAGAACTGTTTTTTGCGGGTTCAAATGCATAGGCACTAGGAGCATCCCCTTTCCATCCTTTGAAGAGTTTAGTAACTTGTTTTTTTACAGTTTTAAAATCTACATCCCCAATAATAACTAGATAAGCATTTTTAGGATTGTAGTTAGAAGCGTAGTATTTTTTTACATCCTCTAAACTGAGTTTAGAAACGGTCTCAACTTTAGTGTATTCTCCATACGGATGACTAGCACCGTAGGTAATTAAATTTTCTACTCTACGAGCGGCGGCAGAAACACTTTTTTCGCTGGATTTTATACCTTCGATAAGTTTTTCTTTTTCTTTTTCAAATTCTTCATTTAAAAAATTAGGGTTGAGTGCGGCATCAGCCATGAGTTCCAAAACTCTAGGAAAGTAACGAGAAAGAGAAGCTGCAAAAGCACCGGACGAGCTAAAACTAAGAGAGGCACCCATGAAATCAACTTCTTCTTCAAAATCGTTTTTTGCGATGTTGGTAGAACCTTTACCAAGCATACTTCCTAACAAATCGTTTGCACCGGCTAAGTCTCCTTCGAAGATGGGCGGGTTATCGATGTTCATTGTAACAGAAACACGGGGCAGTTTATGGTTTTCAACGACCAAAACGGTCATTCCGTTTTTTAAAGTAAAACTTTGAGGCTCGTCCAACTGAATTTCTGGAGCGGGTCCAGGGCTTGGTTGAACACTTCGGTCGATCTGAGCTGCAAGACCAGAAAGACTAAAAAGGGCGATATATAGAATGTATAATTTTTTCATTTCTTGTGGAATTTATTATTTGGAAGATTCAGGTAAATAATCGAGAACCAAACGCTGGTTTGGATTCAGATACTTTTTGGCAACAGCTTGAATTTCTTCTCGACTAATGGATCGATAGATTTCAATTTCTGAATTGATCAAGTTTGTGTCTTTATAAAAGGCATAATATTCAGCTAAAGAGTTTGCAATCCCTTCTACGGAAGAATTAGAATCCACGAAATTGGTCTCGAATTTATTTTGAAGTTTTTGATAATCCTTTTCAGAAATTAATTCTTCTTGGATTTTCACAACTTCCTCATCAATTTCGGTAATGATACTATCAAGCGATGTTTCTCCTAATGGCAAACCAAAAATAAGATACATTCCGTAATCTTCTTGACTTACGTTAAAAGCTCCAACCTGAAGAGCCATTTTCTTTTCATCAACCATTTTACGGTATAATTTTGATGAATTTCCATCACTCAAATAAGTTGAGATCATGTCCAAAACTTTGGAGTCTCTTGTTTTGATAGAAGGCATTCGATAAGCTGCTACAACAGCTGGAATTTGTATGTTGGAGTCATAGGCCTTGGCTTCGATTGCTTCGGTAATAGGATCCTCTTTTTCTACAACACGATTAACATCTGCTCCTTTTGGAATAGCACTAAAGTAATCAGCTATCATCTTTTTGGTAGCATCGATTTGAATATCTCCTGCAACAACTAAAATAGCGTTGTTTGGAACATAATATTTTTTGTTAAAAGCCAAAAACTCATCTAGAGAAGCTGCATCTAAATGATCCATTTCTCCAATTGTAGTGTGTTTATAGGGATGTTTTACAAAGAGGTTTTTCTTTACATTCTCAAAAAACTTTCCGTAAGGACTGTTGTCTACTCGAAGTCTTTTCTCTTCTTTCACAACTTCATTTTGAGTGTCCACCCCAATTTTATTGATGATTGGATGAAGCATACGCTCCGATTCTAACCAAAGACCTAATTCGAGGTTATTCGACGGGAAAACCTCGTAATAGTAGGTGTAGTCGTCGTTGGTGTATGCATTGTTCTTCCCACCATTTGATGAAACGATACTGAACCATTCCCCACGACCGATGTTTTTAGTTCCTTCAAACAATAGGTGTTCAAAAAAGTGAGCAAAGCCCGTGCGATCTTTTAATTCGTCTTTTGCGCCCACATGATAAAGAACCGATGTAGTTACAACAGGAGCGGTATTGTCTTGATGTAAAATTACATGAAGACCATTGTCCAGATCATATTCTGTAAAAGAAACTTCTTGTGCCTGGACGCTAACAAAAAGCAGGCTTAAAATGAGGTAAAAGGCATATTCTTTCATGGTGTATTGATTAGGTTTATATTACATAAGTAGCACAAAGTATTAAAATGTTACAACAAATTGAGGTTTTCAGCCTTTTAAGTTCCCAACAAAGCACGTATTAATCATTAAATAAAGTAATTTTATTATACCATGAGATTGATAGAACTCTTTACACGCTCCTTTCCATTTTTGGTTACGGTTTGTGCTTTAATCGCCTTAGTATACCCTCCAAGTTTTACTTGGTTTTCAGGTCCGTGGATTACCTATGGTTTGGGAGGTATTATGTTGGGTATGGGATTGACGTTGCAATGGCGTGATTTTAATCAAGTGCTAAAAACGCCTAAATGGGTTCTTTGTGGAATTTTATTACAATTTACCATCATGCCTTTTTTAGGTTGGGTTTTGGGAATTCTTTTTCAATTACCTCCTTTTTTTGCTGTGGGTCTTATCTTGGTTGCTAGCTGTCCGGGTGGTACAGCATCTAATGTTATTGCGTATTTGGCACAGGCCAATGTTGCTTTGTCGGTTACGATGACAACGGTTTCTACTTTAGCAGCAATCATCATGACGCCTTTGTTGACGAGTTATTTGTCTGGAAGTTATTTGGAGGTTGACGCACTGAGCTTGTTTTATAGTACGCTTAAGGTTGTGCTATTTCCTGTAGCTCTGGGGATTATTCTCAGTCGGTTTTTACCTAAAATAACCTTTAGAATTGTTCCTTTTGCACCACCAATTGCGGTCATATTAATCACACTAATTGTAGCGAGTATTATTGGTCAGGGTAAAGAAATCATCTTGAACTCAGGAATCCAGCTTCTTGGTGCAATTTTGATTTTACATTTACTCGGTTTTTTACTGGGATATATTGTGTCTAAAATCATTTTTAAAAACGAAGCGGTTAGTAGAACCATAGCCATTGAAGTGGGGATGCAAAATTCTGGTTTGGGTGCAGTATTGGCTCGGGAAAATTTCATCAACCCAGCAACTGCAATTCCTTCAGCAATATCCAGCTTGGTGCATTCTATATATGGTAGTATATTTGCTTCAATAGCGAACAAATTCATCAACAAAAAATAGCGTATGAAAAGGCATAAAGCAGTTATTGTTTCTGCAAAAAGAACCCCATTAGGAAAATTTATGGGTGGATTATCAACGGTGCCTGCTCCCAAATTGGGAGCCATTGCAATACAGGGAGCTCTAGCGGCTGTTGGCTTGGATGCTGCTGAGGTTGATGAAGTTTATATGGGAAATGTGTTACAAGCCGGCGTGGGTCAAGCCCCTGCTCGTCAAGCAGCAATTTTTGCAGGAATCCCCGATACAGTGCCCTGCACCACGGTGAATAAAGTTTGTTCTTCGGGAATGAAAACCATCATGATGGCAGCTCAAGCAATTGCTTTGGGCGATGCTGAGGTTGTTGTTGCTGGTGGTATGGAAAACATGAGCCTTGCTCCCCATATTGTTCCCATGCGAACAGGAGTGAAGTTTGGTGGAACTCAGCTAGAAGATGTCATGCAAAAAGACGGTTTAGTGGATGCCTTTGATCAGGTAGCAATGGGTACTTATGCAGATGCAACGGCAACAAAACACCAGATATCCAGAGCAGATCAAGATGCCTTTGCTATTGAATCGTATCGAAGAAGTGCAGCAGCATGGGAAAGTGGGATTATGCAAAACGAAGTTGTTCCCGTGACCGTTCCCCAAAGAAGAGGTGAGGATCTACAAATTACAGAAGACGAAGAGTTTACTAATGTGCTCCTCGAGAAAATACCAAAGTTACGTCCAGCCTTTACCAAAGAAGGTACCGTAACGGCTGCCAATGCCTCTACGATCAACGATGGAGCTGCTGCCGTAATTGTAATGTCTGAAGAGAAAGCCAAAGCGTTAGGCCTAACCCCTCTAGCATCAATTGTAGGCTACGCCGATGCAGCTCAAGAACCCCAATGGTTTACTACAGCGCCAGCAAAAGCCTTGCCCAAGGCGCTCGCTAAAGCAAATGTATCTCTTGATGAAGTAGCATTATTTGAATTCAACGAAGCATTTTCTGTCGTAGGTTTGGCTAATATGCAACTTTTAGAATTGGATTCGGCCCAGGTCAATATTCATGGGGGAGCAGTTTCATTGGGCCACCCATTGGGTTGTTCAGGAGCTAGAATTGTAGTGACTTTACTCCATGCGATGAAGCATAAAAAGGTAAGCCTAGGCGCAGCAGTAATTTGTAACGGTGGTGGAGGTGCTTCTGCTATTGTATTGAGAAGATGAAGTGGTATAAAAGTTTTTTATGAAAAATAACATTAGATCCAATCTGTTAAAAAAAGTGGTTTTACTGCTGCTCCTGGCGAGCTCTTTTTCTTATGGGCAATTTACTTTTTATAAGCCCTATGAAGTAGAGGTTACTTCCGACATCCCCTTCGGCTCTTTGACTTCTGAAATCGATCAAATGCGCTTGGGATTAGAAGCACAGCAATGGGCTGTTGAGGTACTCAAATATTGGCTGACCGAGATGCAAAAAAACCCCTTTATAACGGGAGATCAAAAAATCAACTTTATTCTTTATGACAGTCAGAAGAGACGAAAAATTCTCATTCCTGTTCCAGTAAAAGAAAAAATAGTTCGTGCTTTTAAAACCGAAGCTGGGTTTCAAGAACACTACATTGAGTTTATATCGGAAACCTACGAATGGCTTTTAGAAAATATTTAGAAAATAGGTTTTTCGGTTATTCCGAACAATATTCTTGACCCACGGAAAAGCTGTTGTAAACCGAAGCAGAGACTTCCCCACTAACCGAATTGTCCGGAACATAAGAATCCATTTCACCCCCATTCGTATTGAAGATATTACTGTCTGCATTTAAGATAAAATAGTATTTACCATTTACAATTTGCTTTTCAATAATATCTCCACAGCGACTATTGTCGGAAGTACAGCCTACCCAAAAAATACTAATTAATAAAAAAGAGAAGATGGATCTAGAACTCATAACACTGATATTTCATAAACATAGTTGATACAAAGCTACTACAAAATGTATGAAGCAGGAAACACTTTCTCTAGGGTTTTCGAATTTCATCGACCATCAGCTGTACTGCTTTTGGAGGAGCAGGAGTGCGATAAGAAATCAATATTGCAACCAGTATATTGGCACACATCGCTAAAGTCCCAAAACCTTCGGGCGAGACTCCAAACCACCAATCTTCTGAAGTTCCACCTCCAAAAAAGCCAAGTTTAAATTTCATCATATAAAAAAGCATCAGCGATATACCCACGACCATCCCACTAATTACACCCTCTTTGTTCATGCGTTTGCTGAAAATCCCCATCACAATAGCGGGGAAAAAGGAAGCTGCAGCCAAGCCAAACGCCAAAGCAACTGTTGCTGCTACAAAATCAGGTGGATTGATGCCAAAGTAGCCTGCCAAGATAACCGCAAATACAGAAGCTACACGTGCCGCAATTAATTCTCCCTTATCCGTGATCTTAGGATAGATTATTTTTTTTAATAAATCATGAGAAACAGAAGAAGAGATAACCAATAAAAGACCTGCAGCTGTTGATAGTGCTGCAGCCAGTGCACCAGCAGCCATAAGACCAATCACCCAATTGGGGAGGTCTGCTATTTCTGGATTTGCCATAACAATTATGTCCTTGTCAATCACCAATTCATTAATTTGAGGATCGGCAACATACTGCACTAAGCCGTCCTGATTTTTGTCGGTGTAAGTCAGTAGACCTGTAGTTTCCCAATTCGAAAACCATTCGGGAAGGGTTTCATAGGGTTTGTTACTCACCGTTTGGATGAGGTTGGTTCTAGCAAACACCGCAATTGCGGGAGCTGTAGTGTATAAGATGGCTATAAAAAGCAAAGCCCAGCCAGCAGATTTTCGTGCGTCTCGTACTTTTTTAACTGTAAAAAAGCGGACAATCACGTGAGGGAGTCCAGCGGTTCCCATCATCAATGCTGCCGTAATTAAAAACACGTCGAGTGTCGATTTAGAACCTGAGGTATATTGGTGAAATCCTAATTCTTTGTGCAGACCATCCAGTTTTTCTAAGAGGTAGATTCCGTCTGCTCCTTCCGACCCCATACCTACTTGAGGAATTGCGATCCCCGTCATGATCATGGAAATGAATATTGCGGGTACTAAAAATGCAAAAATCAGAACACAATACTGTGCTACTTGGGTGTAGGTAATGCCCTTCATTCCTCCTAAAACTGCATAAAAAAGAACAATTCCCATTCCGATAAAAACACCGGTATTGATGTCTACCGAAAGGTATCTTGAAAAGACAAGACCTACGCCGCGCATTTGACCTGCGATATAGGTAAAGGAAACAATCAAAGCACAGAAAACAGCAACAGCTCGTGCGGTTTTAGAGTAGTAGCGATCGCCAATAAAGTCAGGAACGGTAAACTGCCCAAACTTCCTTAAATAAGGCGCTAGAAGAAGGGCTAAAAGCACATAGCCTCCCGTCCAACCCATCAGGTAAACAGAACCGTCGTAGCCCGTAAAAGAGATGATTCCAGCCATCGAAATAAAGGAAGCCGCAGACATCCAGTCGGCCGCTGTAGCCATTCCATTGGCGATGGGCGAAACCCCCTCACCTGCAACATAAAATTCTTTGGTTGAAGAGGCTCGAGACCAAATTGCAATTCCTATATAGAGGGTAAAGGTAACCCCAACCATTATCCAAATCCACAGTTGTTGTTCCATAACTATTCTAAGGTTTTATCGTCTAAGCGGTTCATTAAAAAGACATACAAAAAAATTAAAACAACAAAAACATAAATCGATCCTTGTTGCGCAAACCAAAAGCCGAGTTTGAAGCCGCCAATTTGAAATTGATTCATGAAATCAACAAATAAAATTCCAAAACCAAAAGAAACTAAAAACCATATACTGAGAAGAATACTCAGGTATTTTAGATTGGTTTTCCAATAGGTGTTGATAGGTTTTTCCATAAATAATCTGAATTAAAAACTAATTTGCAGCTTCAAATTACTAAATAGAATTGGTTTTATTTGGATCTTAGCTTAAATATGAAAAACTAAAACCCGTATCATGAAAAAAAATATTTTCTTATTACTGATGAACCTCTTGAGTATAAATCTTGCAGCACAGGTATATACTTTCAGCTCCGAGTCTGACGGACAATCCATAACACATAAAATATTAAAGGACTCCGAATACCTAATTGAAACACAATACGAAACCGATTCAAAGATCTTTGTAAGTACGCGCGGGGGTTTTTATAAGTTGGAAGGCGAAGAGATTCAGATTCATTTTGAGTTCAATTCGAACTATGCAGCGGATAGCTTAAAATCAATAAGTTTGGAGTCATCGACTTGGAAGTCAACCTCTTTAGCAGAGCAAAACCATTCTGGAAAATGGCTTATGGGTGGAAGAGTTCGAGACGGAGTTGAGAAAAGAAGAAACACTAATGGAGCAAGGAAAACGTTGAAATTCTTATTGGACGGACATTTCCAATGGACAGCTTTCAATACAGAAACTTTTCAATTTTTTGGTTCTGGCGGAGGCACCTATTCAGCAAAAGAAGGAAACTATATAGAAACCATTGGCTATTTTTCTAGAGACAACTCACGAGTTGGAGCGGTGCTTCCTTTTCGCTATGAGATAAAAGGGATGGATTGGTATCATCAAGGATTGAACAGTAAAGGAAAGCCCTTGCATGAAATCTGGACAAAAAGAGGAAATTAAATTTTAGACTTGTTGCCATCCTCGTCTATCGCAACAAAAACAATATCGCAGGCGCAATTTTGTTTTTTAATTTTTTCTATCAACCCTTCACTCGACACGTTTACATGGATGCGAAGAGATGTGTTTCCAACTTTTATAATTTCCGCATCAAGTAGCACAAGATCACCAATGTGGATGGGCTCCAAAAACTCTATGTCATCAACGAATTTAGTTACGCAATATTTCCCAGAGTATTGAACGGATAGTGCATAACCAACTTCATCAATCCATTTCATTACTTTCCCACCATGAACATTCCCCCTGTAGTTTGCATCAGATGGTTCCGCTAGGAAAGACATTTCTAATTTCATTTTTCGCATACGGAAAGGTATTGGATTTTTATGATCTCTGTGAATTTAAGTATAAATTGGCTGATTTACAATACTTTTGTGCTTGAATGTATATCTTTACTTGTATATGAAATACACTATATTTTTATTATTACCCTGGTTGCTTATGGCACAAACTGAAGAACAAGCCTACGAAGTTTTACAAATTAAATCTGATTTCGAAATCCGATATTATCCACCCGTTATGATGGCTGCCTATGTTTCTAGCTCCAATGATTCTTCTGGATTCCGCTCCTTGTTTCGCTATATTTCTGGCTCAAATCAGTCTCAGACCAAGATCGCAATGACCACTCCAGTTCATATGGAAAAACAAGAACAAGGGAGTTCGATGGCCTTTGTCTTGCCTAAAAAATTTGATTCTAAAACCACACCGCTTCCCAGTGATTCTCAAGTGAAAGTCTACGAAGCAAAAGGAGGCTATTATGCTTCGATGCGCTATTCGGGCTACACCAATGAATCAAAAGAAAAAAACTACACCAAACAGTTGAAAACAAGTCTAGAAAAAGAGGGGATAAAGATCGCTGGATCACCAAAAGTATTTGTCTACAACAGCCCCTTTAACTTCCTCAACAGGCGCAATGAAATTTCCTTCCCAATTGTCTGGAAAGAGTAGTTAAATGTATTCTTGTTTTGTCTGTGTCAATGGAGTTTTCACATCTCCTGTGTGCTTTGTAGTTTTGGGTTCAAATAGTAAAAGCCACACTTCTTCATCTGCGATTGGTTTATGTGGAACACCTCTGGGGATAATGAGAATTTCCCCTTCATTCAGTACCACTGTCTCATTTTCGAATACAAGCTTTAGCGTTCCTTTGATGATCAGGAAAAGTTCTTCTTCATTTGCATGATCATGCCATACAAACGCGCCTTTTACCTTTGCAATTTTAACCTGCTGACCGTTCATTTCTCCCAAAACTTTGGGGCTCCAATGATCGTTAAAAAGACTGAATTTTTCTTTTAAGTTAATTTTTTTCATCAAAATCTAAGACTTTTTTAGGATTATAGAATCGTTTGCTATTAAGGAAATTAATTCAAGTTTTCCTTCTTCATACATTTTCGGAAGATCGTCTAAAGGAGTGTTTTTTGGCGCTGTATAATTTTCATAATCCTGAAATACAATGCCTTCGATTGTTCGTCGATTAATAGCGACGCGGAAACGGACTCCACCTGCATTGGTATGGTATTGATATGCTAAGTAATCTAATGTTTTGACCTCTTTATCGAACCAATAGCGAAAAGTGTCTTGATGATCAACACCTCCATTTTCGGATGTAAAATGTACACCTACTTTTTGATACGTATTTCCATTGATCTGTTCAGTGTCCATTAAAGTTTTAATTGCCCCAGGATCTTTTAGACTGAGCGGAAGCCTGAAAAAGTAAAGGACAGAGTTTAACGATTCAGAATAAAGAAGCGCTATCGAATCGGAGAGTGCTACTTTTTCATTAGCAAGGGTCCTTTGAAAACCCTTTTTGGAATGGAGCAAATCGAGAATATCAGGAGTTGTATTTTTTCTACGAGTATAAATCAATCCTTGGTTATCTTGTGTATGAGAATACCGATAATTTCTGAATTGAAACTCAATAGGTTTTTCATTAAATTCAGTCATTCCATGTGCTTCAACTGAAGCTTCAATAAGTGCTTCGGCCGAAAGATTTTTTGAATTCTGACAAGCCAAAAGGAGGAACAGAGAAATGGTAAGGACCGAACGGCAAAGCGATTTCATAGATTTGGTTTTAATGAAAGACTAGGTGCAAGGTAAGTAAACTTATGAAGAGTAAAACCCCCCAAAACGTATGCTTAGGGGAAGCAGCTTTGAATAGACCACCGATCGAAACCATTCGGTTTTGATTGCCTAAAAGGGATATGGATAATCCCGAAAAAATCACCCAAAAAGCACGAACAAAGTAATTCATTTCTGGAAATGTTAGTTGCAACAGGATGTTAATGGGAACGGTAATTAAGAACGCACTAAGAATTAGTTTTGTTTTAGGTTTTACAATTAAAACAGCACTACAGATCAATACTACGATTCCACAATTTATGTAATACCTCAGGTTGTTGAGTGTATGGGTAAAGGCAGAGTCGGGATCATCAAATTTGAGATAAAGTAAAATCATTCCCATAAGCAAAGCAGTTCCCAAACTCACTAAAATGGCTTTACGACCGGCACTTATTTTATCAGTATCGTTGGCTCTAGGATTCAAATAGGTTGCATAAATGTCAACAGACCAAAGAGTAGCTAAAGAGTTAAAGGTAGAGTCTACAGTACTCATCAAGGAAGCAAATAAACCACATAAGATAATACCCTTAACGCCAACAGGTAAGTAGGTTTTAACCAAATAAGGAAAGGCTAAATCCGGCTCTCCCAGGCTGTCACCAAGAATTCCGTAAAGCGCAATTCCAGGTACAACAATTAGCACAGCCATCAAATATTTTATTAAACCGCCTACCATTAAACCTGTTTGAGCATGTGCTATGCTTTTCGCTGCCAGAGCGCGTTGCATTACCGTTTGATTGGCACACCAATAATTGATATTGAGAAAGAACAGACCAAAGAGATGAGTCCAAGGAAGTGTTTCGTGGGAGGAGGGTAGGTGCAAATGCATCTTTTCGGGAGTTTTGATGTACAGTTGTTCCCAACCTCCTAAATGATAAACTGCGGTGAGGCAAACTACAACGCCTCCGATTAATAAAATCCCAAATTGGAGGATATCGGTTTTCACCACGGCACTCATTCCTCCGTGATAGGTATAGATTGCAGAGAATACGCCTAAAATTAAAATTAAAATTCCAATGCGAATGACTCTATTGGAATGGATGAAAGCAAGCTGTTCTCCAAAGACCATGTCGGCTGCATAAGCTCCCCAAAAAAGAGCTGCTCCTAGGGTTATTGTTGCAAAAAGGCTGATGTTCGCCAAGGAATAAAAAAGAGCTACGCGTGCTCCTAATTTGGTCTTAATGAACTGACTAATGGTTGTAATTTTTTCTTTCAGAAAAAGTGGGACGAACACAAAAGTTCCGAGTAAAATTCCTTGCACTGCGTTGATTTCTAAATTCGCCTGTGCCAGCCCATAGAGGTAGGCAGACCCCATCATTCCTAAAAACTGATAGCCTTGGATATTGGTTGCAATGGTTGAAAGGGCAATAGAATACCAAGAAAGATTTCTTGAACTCAGGAAGTAATCTTCTGCTGTAGCGTTTGCTTTTATTTTTCCTTTTAAAGCAATAAAAAGAATTAAACCAAAGTACCCCAGAACGATTACAAAGTCGATCATAAATCAGTTTCTTGGTCCTTTTTCTAAAGGGGTATTGGGAGCTTCTTTGGGTATTCTACCCATGACTTCTGGAAGAGAAACCGTTTTCAAACGCGGCAATACAAGTTTTGCAAAATAGTCAGCTTCTTGTTTGTGAGGATAACCCGAGAAAATAAAAGAGCGGATTCCCATTTTAATATACCGTTGAATTTTATCATACACTTGATCTGGATTTCCAACAATTGCCGCGCCGCAACCTGATCGAGCCAAGCCAATTCCAGTCCATAAATGAGGCTCTACAAAATAATCTTCATCAGCTGAATCTCTTAGTTCGGACTGTCTAGAAACGCCAAGAGATTTGGCGTCTTGTGCGCGGTTTCGAATTTCATCTCCTTGTTTTAGATCAAGTTTTGAAATCAGATATTGCGCATAAGCTTTGGCTTCCTCTTCGGTTTCACGAACGATTACATGAACACGTAGGCCAAATAAGACCGTTCTTCCAAAGCCAGCAGCTTGGTTTGTCATGGTATTCATTAGGCCTTGGAGTTTATCTTCTGTTTCAGGCCACATTAAATACACGTCACAATGTTCTGCACAAAGCGCTACGCCTTCGGGTGAATATCCTCCAAAGTACAACAGTGGCCCTCCATTTTGTTGATAGGGTTTTACTGGAGCAGCCGAAAGTTTTATTTGGTAGAATTCTCCTTGAAAATCTATTTCTTCTTGGGTCCAGGCTTGTTTCAAAATCGCAATAACTTCTCTCGATCGAGCGTAGCGTTGAGAGCTGGAGAGCTCCGTGCCCGGTAAATCCGATGAAATGATGTTGATGGTGAGCCTTCCCTTTAGAATATGGTCTAGAGTAGCCAGCGCACGGGCAAGCATGGGCGGGTGAACTTCTCCACATCGGATAGCCGTAAGCAGGTTGATCTGATTTGTTAATGGTGCCATTGCTGAGGCAAAGGTTAAGGTATCTTGACCTACCTGATAAGAAGAAGGACACAAAATATTTCTAAAACCCAAACCATCGGCAGTTGTTACAATATCAGATGTGTTCTCCCAACTGCTTTTAAAGGCCGGATTTCTATGCCCTAAAAAGTCATCATCTCCATCGCAAAGGGGAGCAAACCAAGAAATTTCAGCTCCTTCAAAAACGGGTAGTTTTTGTATTGTTTTTATTTCGCTCATTTAAAATAGTATGCAACAAGTTAACTAAGAATTAATTGCCTGCACAAGATTTCAAGGGGAATCTTACTTTTCTGTTTCTTTTGGCTTCTCAAAAAGAAAAATCTTTTCGATGGGAAGTTTAAATAATTGAGAGATTAAAAAAGTTGTTGGTAAACTCGGATCAAACTTTTCTTTTTCAATTGCATTGATTGTTTGCCTTGAAACTCCAATGATTGAAGCGAGTTCTTCTTGAGTTAAATTTTTTTCAGCACGCAGAACCTTTAATCTATTTTTCATTTATACTTTCTGTTGTTTATAATGGTTGCTACTAAATAGGTGATACCGATAAATAAAACCAAGATGCTAATTTCTGCATCACCTGAAATTAAATTCTTTTGATCAAGTAGCGAATAACATAATCCTACAATTACTGCCAGACCAAGGGTTAAACTCATTGATTCGAGATGAATTTTTTTCTGTAATTCATCACCGCTGTTAATGAACTTTCTGTTAGCTAGAATCATTCGGACTCCAATAATTAGATTAGCAATTATGGCTAAAAGAGTACCAATTGACTCTTCATTCCATAGAAATTGAGGCCCAAATGTTGCTATAGCCATGGATAGAACCCAGACAAATGTCCAAATTTTAAGTTCTTTTGTATTTTTCATATAAGGTTAAGTTTTATTTACATTATGTAAAGTTTGTTTTACAAATGTAAATAAAAAAATGTAAAGTGTTGTTTACATTTAAGAAATTTTTATAAAAAAACCCTTCATTTTACTGAAGGGTTTTCTAAGGTTTTAATGTAATATAGCGTTAGTCTAAGCTTAAAGTTAAAATGTTAATCTTTCCAAAGATACACTTTTTAGCTAAAATATCTCAAGAAAACAAACAGATTTTTATTGTAAACAACTAAAAAAAAGCTTAAATGTTGTTTTAACTTCCTAAGAAAATACCTTCTGCTTTTACGCAACATCCTATAATATAAATTTGAGGAGGCTCTTGCAAATAAAAAAAATCTGAAGCTGGAAGACATCCTTTGTATTAAACGATAATGCTTTAATTTTGATGCTACTTTTATTTCCAATTAGTCATTCCGTATTAATTTATAAAATTCAAGTAGTTTTGTCTTATGAAAAAGAAAATAATTGTGACGGGAGGTTGCGGCTATATTGGATCCCATACGGTTATTGAATTGATTGAAAGTGGATATGATGTGCTTGTTTTTGATAATCTTTCCAATTCAACAGAAGCTTCCTTGGATCGTATAAAGCAAATTACAGGAACACGCCCAGCCTTTATTCAGATTGATTTATCAGATGCTAAACAAACCAATAGCCTCTTTAAACAGCATCAAGATGCACAGGCTGTAATTCATTTTGCAGCACATAAAGCTGTTGGAGAATCGGTTGCAGATCCATTAAAGTACTATCAAAATAATTTGTTTGCACTGATTAATACACTTACATCTCAAAGAGAAAATGGGATTGATAAATTTATTTTTTCTTCATCGGCTACAGTTTATGGAGATCCAGATCATTTGCCTGTTAGCGAAGAAAGCGACCTGAAGCGCGCTTCATCTCCCTATGGGAATTCTAAAAAAATTGGCGAAGAAATATTAGAAGATCTCACAAAATCAGATTTAACTTTTTCTGTAATATCGCTGCGTTATTTCAACCCAATTGGAGCTCATGCTTCTGGTTTTATTGGCGAAATCCCATCGGGAATTCCAAACAACCTAATGCCCTATATAACGCAAACTGCTGCAGGTATTCGAGAGCAGTTATTGGTTTATGGGAACGATTATCCAACTACAGACGGAACAGCTATTCGCGATTATATTCATGTTGTAGATTTGGCTCAAGCACATGTTGTTGCACTGAAAAGACTTTTAGAACAAAAACAAGAAAGTCCGTTAGAGGTTTTTAATTTAGGAACAGCAAAAGGCTATTCGGTGCTTGAAGTAATCCATTCGTTTGAGTCTGTTTCTCAAGTACAATTGAACTACAAACTAACGGATAGAAGAGCAGGAGACATTGCTTCACTCTACGCTGCAACAGAACAAGCCGAAAAAAAACTCGGTTGGAAGGCTCAAAAAGGACTTGATGAAATGATGCGTTCTTCTTGGGCATGGGAACAATATTATAGGAGAAAGCAAGAATAAGGACCGTAAACATTTATCCAGATACTTTTTTTTTCAATTCTTGAATTGACTACCTTGTAGTTGAGTTCCGAGATGGAGTGAAAACAAATAGAATGAAGCAGAAAACTCAAGATGAAATCAAACGTTTTTCGATCCTAGATCGAGCGGAACAATTCCATAAAGCAAAAACAACACCCTTTGATTTAATTATTATTGGAGGTGGGGTTACCGGAGCTGGTGTTGCTTTAGACGCTTCTTCAAGAGGATTAAATGTATGTTTAATCGAAAAAAATGATTTTGCCTCTGGGACAAGTAGCAAGTCGACCAAACTGATTCATGGCGGCTTGCGTTACCTCAAACAATTTGAAATTGGCTTGGTACGAGAGTCAGGCTCTGAGCGAGCTATTGTCCATAAGCTTGCACCCCATTTAGTAGTTCCTGAAAAAATGTTATTACCGCTGATTAGGGGAGGAACCTATGGCAAATGGATGACATCGATTGGTCTCAAAGTGTATGATTTATTGGCGAACGTAGGAGGTCAAGATCGAAGAAGAATGCTGGGGAAAAAGAAAACGCTACTCAAAGAACCCCTCCTAAACACGGACTCTGTTTTGGGAAGTGGATACTATGCAGAATACAGAACCGACGACGGAAGGTTAACCATAGAAATTCTAAAGAAAGCAAATGAATTTGGAGCTACCATACTCAATTATTGCGAGATGAGCTCATTGGATTATGATGCAAACGGCCGAATTGAAAAACTCAATTGTATCGACCACAACACTGGGAATACATTTCAAATAAAAGGCACCGTTTATGTTTCGGCTGCTGGACCTTGGGTCGATACCGTTCGTAAAAAAGACAATTCGATAAACAATAAATTCCTTCACCTCACCAAAGGGATTCACCTTGTGTTTCCTTATGATAAATTACCCATCAAACAGTCGGTATATTTTGACGTTGAAGATGGGAGAATGATTTTTGCAATTCCAAGGGGCAGAACAACCTATGTCGGGACTACGGACACTAATTATCACGGAACCTTGAATCGAGTAGTAGCAACAAAAGCCGATGCAGAATATTTACTGAAAGCAACCAACCATACCTTTCAAGGGCTTAAACTAACTTTAGATGATATTGAGTCCAACTGGATTGGACTAAGACCGTTGATTCATGAAGTAGGGAAAGATCCTTCGGAACTCTCCCGAAAAGATGAACTCTTCCTCTCAAAAAGCGGCTTAATTTCTATTGCAGGTGGAAAGTTAACGGGTTATCGTAAAATGGCAGATCGAGTTCTTGCTGCCGTTTCAAAACAACTGACCCCCACTCAAAAGAAAAAACTTAAACGCTCATTTACTAAAAAAATCCCCTTGGTCACTCCGGCCATTAAAACAAGTAGAGAAGTAGTTGCTTATCAAGAGGAATTGAAAGGACAGTTAGCTGCCGATGGAATAACAGACCCCTATATGTCTTGGTATCTATGTACAACCTATGGTAAAAATGCTGACTTAATTCTTGACAAAAAACCTACTTTTAAAGATGGATCAACGCAAGAACAATTGATTCGTGCCGAATTGTGGTACTGCATACAATACGAAATGACCAATAGCCTTGCGGATTTTTTTGTTCGCAGAACCGCCAGATTGTATTTTGATATTGGTAGTGTTACCCAATTTATGAAAATCATCCTACAAGACTGTATCCATTATCTAGATTGGGATGAAAAACGAGTAGCTTTGGAACAAAAGATAATGGCTGAATTAATTCAAGATGCAACAGTGTATTACGATAAGGAATTTGAATAGCACCCTGTTTTTTGATTCTCAAATAAAATCACATGAAAAAACTAGTGGCAGTATGCGTACTTCTTTTTTGTTCTTAATTGCGAGAAAACCTTACCGTGATTTAAGGCGTTGAATTCTTTAGAATGTATTAGAAAATAACACGGCTTTAATTCAAAAATCGAAATTCTTGAGGTGAATACCCAACCTTTTGTTTGAACAACCTACTAAAATGCTGTGGGTATTTAAAACCCAATTCGTGAGCAATTTCACTTACAGATTTAGTACGTTCAAAAACTTTTTCCTTAGCAAAGTCAATAAGTTTGGATTGGATGTATTCTTGTGCTGATTTCCCAGCTTCTTTTTTAATCAAATCACCAAAATAATTAGAAGATAAATGCAATTGTTCTGCAAAATAAGTAACGGATGGTAATCCAAATATTTGAGGTTTTTCTGACGTAAAGTAATCATTTAATAGAAGATCAAACTTTTCTAATACGGTATTATGTGTGGCTTCTCTTGTAAGGAATTGGCGGTCATAAAATCGCGAACAATAGTTGAGCAATAATTCCAGGTTAGAAGCAATTAACTGTTTGCTGTGTTTATCCAAATTCTGTTCCAATTCAAATTGAATATTATCTAGTACACCAAGAATGAGTTTTCTTTCTTTGGTTGACAGATGTAAGGCCTCATTTACAGCATAAGAGAAAAAAGAATAGCTGTTTATTTTTTTATCCAAATCTGTTCCTAAGAGTAAATCAGGATGAAAAAGTAAGGCATATCCTTTGGGGATATAATTTTTGTCATAGCTAAAACCAACAGATTGTTGTGGAGCTATGAATACCATTGTACCGTCATCATAATCATACGACTTCCCACCATATTTCATTTTGCAAGACTTATTGTCCTTCAAGAAAATGGCAAAGCATTCAAAAGAAAATCCATTGTGTACGGGCAATGTATTGGGGTCTGGCTTAAAATCATCGAAATTTAAGATGCCTACCAAAGGATGTAACAGCTCATGGTTTCGCAATTTGAAATAGGTGCCAACACTGTCAATGGCTAAATAATTTTCCATAAATTCACATCGATTCTTTAAGTAAATATAATACATCTTGAATAGGATAGTGGTGTAATCAGTAATAATGGTACAAACATCTGTAATTGAGGTAAGTCAATGGGTGTAATAAAGATTATTTTTGATATTGAATTCGATGATCCACACACAAAATAAGATGGGAACTAGTTTATTTATTGCTTAAATTCAATTTTTATGAGAAGACTCCAAAATTTTAGACTAATTCAAAAGCCCTTACTTTGGGGTTTAGCCATCTTAGTTTTTCAAAATATTTCTGCACAAGAAACAACAGAAGAACTTCATGCAAAACACACGACTGACGCCATTGAATTAGATGGAGAATTGAGTGAACCCATCTGGCAAACGGCTCAAAAAACCACCAACTTTTGGCAGTATTTCCCCTCTGATAGCAATGCTGCAAAATACCAAACCACCGTTCAATTTGCATACGACGAAGCTGCTTTGTATGTGGGTATTAAAGCAGAAGCAGTAAATGATAATTTTGTCGTTAGTTCACTGAGACGGGACTTTAGCGGACTTCGTAATGATAATGTAACCATACTATTTGATACGTTTAACGACGGTACAAATGCATTTGGTTTTGGGATCACTCCATATGGTGTTCGTAGAGAATTTCTAGTATCATCTGGTGGTGCAGCCCGTGAAAACTACAATTTTGCTTGGGATGTCAAATGGCAGGGAGAAAGTAAAATATTTGACACCTATTTTACATCGGAAATTAGGATACCATTCACCTCACTAAAATTTGAAGAAGGTACTACCAAATGGCGCGTACGACCGTATCGGTTTAATATTCAATCCAATGAGACGAGTACTTTGACTCGAGTACCCCAAACACAATTATTAGGGACATTAGCATTTGCTGATGATCTTATTTTTGAAAAACCACTTGGAAAATCGAGAACCCCTATGACATTAATTCCATATGTGAATGGTCTGGCACAAAAGGATTTTGAAGACAACGCTTCGGATAATTCAATTTTAGTTGGTGGTGATGCCAAAATTGCAATCGGTGATGGACTGAATTTAGATTTAACGTTCAACCCTGATTTTTCTAACGTAGAAGTGGATGATATTTTTACCAACCTTACACGTTTTGAATTACGTTTACCTGAACGACGGCAATTCTTTATTGACAACAGTGATTTATTTGGTTCTTTTGGAAACTTCTTTACTGAAGCGCGACCCTTTTTCTCAAGACGGATAGGGCTAGCGCGTGACAGCAATAATAACCTCATTCAAAACGACATTATCACTGGGGTAAGACTAAGCGGTAAGCTTAATGAAGATTGGCGATTAGGGATTATGAATATTCAAACCGCTGCAGACGAATCCAATGAAGTTGCATCCAATAATAACACCGTGATTGCCCTTCAGAAAAAAATAGGGAAACGCTCAAATATTGGGGCGTTTATAGTGAATAGAGAACGCTTCAAGGAGTATAACTTTTCAGAAGAAAATGACAAATACAATAGAGTCTTTGGTGTAGATTACAATCTAGCGTCTGAGGATAATACTTGGTCTGGTCGTTATTACCTTCACAAGTCTGTCAATCCTGATGATAAAGGAGGTAATTTTTCGGCACAAGCAATCACCACTTACAATAAAAATAATTGGGTTTTTATTAATGATTGGACCTATGTGGATGATGATTTTACTGCTGATTTAGGATTCGTACCTAGAACCGATATTTTTAAGATGGGTAATTTTGCACAACGTTTCTTTTTTCCAAAAAACAGGGAAGTTATAAATAGAAATAATGTACAGTTGTTGTTCATCAACTACTTTAGAACAAAGCTTGATTTTAAGCTTACGGATTACTCATTACGAGCTACTTGGGAAACAGAGTTTGTAAGCAATGCTAAAATTACTGCTAATGTATTCAATCAATACATTTTTCTGACAAATGATTTTGATCCCACACGAACGGAAGGTGGTACTCCATTGCCAGGGAATGAAAGTTATAGGTTCAGTTATGCAAATATTGAATTTACTACTAATAACACAAAATTATTCACCTATGCATTGAATACAACTATAGGCCAATTCTTTAACGGGAATAGATATTCTGTAGGTGGAACTTTAGGTTATCGATGGCAACCCTGGGGACAATTCAGTTTGAATGTAAATTATGATGGCATCAAATTACCCGAACCTTATGAAAGTGCAAATTATTGGTTGATTACGCCCCGTATGAATGTGACAGTTAACAAATCGTTGTTTTTTAACGCTTTGGTGCAGTATAGTAATCAGCGTGAAAACTTTGGTATTAATGCCCGCCTTCAATGGCGTTTTGCACCCTTATCGGATTTATTTTTGGTGTATAACGACAATTATAACACTACTGAATTTACACCCCGATTTCGATCTATTAACCTAAAAATGACTTACTGGTTAAACCTGTAATACACATTAAAATTCTATTCTTATGAAAAAAGCAATTTACTTTTTAGTACTTACTATCTCTCTTGGGGTTTCTGCTCAAGATTCAGATTATTCGGTGTCTTCCTACCTTGATGAAGGGTTTAAGGCACCAAACACGCATTATATAGGGGAAGCATGGCTAAATAGATTGCTCCAAGCTGATGATGATTTAACATATAATATTACCAAAGCAACCTTTAAAGCAAATTCTACTTTAGATTGGCATAAACACGGAACAGTACAGGTGTTAATTGTAACTGCGGGAACAGGTTATTATCAAGAAAAAGGAAAAGAGCCCATGATCATGGAAGAAGGGGATATTATTAAATGTGAAAAAAACACGGAACATTGGCATTCTTCTTCAAAACATAGCGATGTGACTTATCTGGCATTGTATGGTGGTGAAACACCTACCATTTGGACAGCAGTCCTTACCCAAGAATATTATGATAGCGTTGTCAAAAAGTTAATAAAACCCATTCTCTAATTACCTCCTTACTTTCAACTACTTCCCGTTTATCGAACTCTTTCTTTTAACATGTGCTAGAGATTGCACTGTAAGAAAAAACCCCTCACTTACGTAAGGGGTTTAGTTTAAATGAATTTGTAGCGGTAAGCTAGCTCCTCCTCTTAGGCTCGAACTAAGGACCCTCTGATTAACAGTCAGATGCTCTAACCAACTGAGCTAAGGAGGAATGTTTCATTCAGTTGGCAAATATATATTAATTTAAAAATATTCCAAAGCTGAATGAATATTTTTTATGAATTAATTGCTTCTACTTCTTTATCTACTTCACTCTTAACAAACTCCCCTTCTTCTTCGTTCCATTCAAAGTCGCTAGTCACTTTCAGAGTTTTTGGATTATAAGAAATTTCAAGGTATTTGAGACGATCGATACCCGCTACTTTAACCTGAACAATGAAGGTGTGCATGTGGTGGATGTCGTATGGGCTTAAAAACGTTTCATAAGAATCCCAAATCACATTACGTGTGTACTCTACATTGAGGTATTTTTCTTCAACAAAAAATCGGATTTTTTTATTGATTTCACGATTATTGATTGGCTTAATTTCTCCATCTGGATTAACTTCAAAGCCACTGTGTTCTGCAATAAAGTCTTCTATAGTAACTTTAGTTTCTTGGGCTGAAGTTTGCGAAAACTGAACGGCAAAAAAACTGATTATTACAAGGGATATGAACTTTTTCATGAGTGTGTATTTTTTAATATAGGATCAAATATAAAAAGAAGTTTCGCTTTTAGGGATGATTTTCACAGAAAACCCTGTCAAACATCATCTGATTATGGCTTATCCGAAGATTGCCCGATAAACATCATTACCATTGGCAAACAATAAAACAGCTAGTAATAAGAAAAATCCAAACATTTGAGCGTATTCCATAAACCGATCGTTTGGCTTTCTACCGCTGATCATTTCATAAAGTAAGAACATCACATGCCCACCATCCAAAGCTGGAATGGGGAGGATGTTCATAAAGGCTAAAATGATTGATATAAGTGCTGTGCTCGACCAAAAACCCTTCCAGTTCCAGACCTCTGGGAAAAGGTTTCCTATTGCGGCAAAACCTCCAACTTGGCTTGCACCCTTTTTGGTAAATACATATTTGAATTGAGCGGCATAGTCGTACAACGTCCAATATCCATAGGTGAAACCAGCGGATATACTTTCTGATAAAGTTAAATCAACATGGGTATACTCAATAGATTCGGGGTAAATCCCAATGGTTCCATTTTCACGGGGGTAAACGGTTTTTGTGATGATTCGGCCGTTTGCTCTTTTCAACTCAATTTGAAGCGTATCGTATTGTTCTTTTCTCAAGTGATCCACTAAAAATGAATAGTCGGATATAGCAACTCCGTTGGTGCTCAAAATAAGATCACCTGTTTCTAACCCACTTGTTGCAGCGGGACTGTCTGGTTGAACGACTATAGCTGCTGGGAGGCGTATGCCTACGGGTCTCAGATCTCCGCTTTCGAACATTTGTGTTCCAAAATCTTCTGGGATCTGTAGGGTTTCTTTTGTGCCGTCGGGATGCTGAACTTCAACTTCGCTTACCGATCTTAAAAATAAGTACTTATTCAGGTTATAAACGTTATCGAGTACTTCTCCGTCAACTTTTAAAATGCGATCTCCATCTTGAAAACCAACAGATTCAGCCAATACGGAAACGTCCATTCCATTGGGAAGGGCTTCTGAAGTAAGGGTGTCTTTTCCCCAAACCAGATGAATCATCATATAGATAAAGAAACCTAAAATAAGGTTTACAATAACACCACCCAACATAATAATGAGACGTTGCCAAGCCGGTTTTGAACGAAATTCCCAGGGCTCTGGTGGAAGTTTCATTTGTTCGGTATCCATGCTTTCGTCGATCATTCCCGAAATTTTAACATAGCCCCCCAAGGGTAGCCATCCAATTCCGTATTCTGTTCCACCAATTTTCTTTTTGAACAATGCAAATTTGACATCAAAAAACAAATAGAATTTCTCTACTCGTGTTTTAAATAATTTAGCGGGGATAAAATGTCCTAATTCATGGAGGACAACCAACAGCGACAAGCTGAGGAGTAATTGAATTCCTTTTATAATAATTGGGCTCATGAGCGATTTTAAAGTACGCTTCAAAAATACTAATTTCTATGAGCTAACCTCCCATCCAAAAGGATTTTAATTTCTCTTAACATAAAAAAGAGAGTACCTTTGTTCTGAATTTGAATTATGAAAACATTTTTTAAAACCTATAAAACTTTTTTAATTGTTTTTGGGCTGATCTCTATTTGCATTTTGATCTTGTTCTACGATGCCCTCAAGCCAGTTCGTATACTTCCAATTTACCAACCGGCTCAACTCAGCTTCGAACTGGTTGACAGTACCCTGCAACACATCAAAAAAAGCCATCGCGTTTCTGATTTTAGCATGACCAATCAAAACGGGAAGACAATAACTCAAAAAGACTATCAAGATAAGATTGCTGTGGTCGATTTCTTTTTTACAACTTGCCCGTCCATCTGCCCTATCATGACTGATAATATGGTCCGTATTCAGACTAAAATAAAAAATCAGGCCCAAATCAAACTACTTTCTTTTAGTGTAACTCCACAAATTGACTCGGTCGCTCAACTCAAAAAATACGCCCTAGAAAAAGGGGTGTTGGACGAATATTGGAATCTGCTGACTGGAGATAAAAAAGAAATTTATACCCTAGCCCGTAAATCGTACTTTGTTGTAAAAGACGATGGTGACGGTGGTCCTTTTGATATGATTCACACCGAAAATTTTGTTCTAGTAGATCCAGATCGCCGTATTCGAGGCTATTATGACGGAACAGATCTGGAAGCAATGGATGCCCTTTGGGATGATATTGAAGTGCTTCAAAATGAGTACCCGATCGACTCAAATTAACTGCTCCTCTTTTTGGATTCCCGTACTTTTTTTAATTACTTTTGCTTCTTTAAAATCATTCTAAATAATGATCACTTTAGATCACATCGAAAAAAATCAACGTGCACGAATCGTATCAATTGATACGGATTTGTTGCCGCTCAAGCTGATTGAAATGGGATGTTTACCTGGAAATGAAGTACATTTAGAACAACACGCTCCCCTCAAAGATCCGATGTACCTTGTGATCGATGGTTGTCATTTGGCAATTCGAACGGAAACAGCTAAAAACATAACCATAGAATTGATTTAGATGAGCAAGACCATTAATGTTGCATTGATCGGAAATCCCAATACGGGGAAAACTTCTGTCTTTAATGCCATTACCGGTCTCAACCAAAAAGTGGGGAACTATCCGGGTATTACAGTTGAAAAAAAACAAGGCGTCTGTCGGCTAAACCATACCACTAAAGCACACATTATTGACCTGCCCGGCACCTATAGCCTCAACGCTTCGTCCATGGATGAGAGTGTGGTTATAGAATTGCTTCTCAATAAAAATGATAAAGATTATCCCGATGTAGCCGTAGTTATTTCGGACATTGAGAATCTGAAAAGAAACCTACTTCTTTTTACCCAAATCAAAGATCTTGAGATCCCAACCCTCTTGGTGATTAATATGTCGGATCGCATGTCTAGCAAAGGAATTTCTCTTGACATTCCCCAGTTAGAAGAAAAATTAAAAACTAAAATTGCGCTCATCAGTACCCGAGAAAATAAAGGAATTGATTATCTCAAAACCTGCTTACTCGATTATAGATCCCTTTCCAAAGAAAACTGTACAGACATTCGCTTAATAGATGAAGCTTATTTCGGAAATCTTGAAAAAGTATTCCCAGACCAATCGCTTTACAAATTGTGGTTGGTGATTACTCAAGACGTAAACTTTGCCAAAGTAGAGCGCAAAAAAGTTGAAGATGCAACCGACTATAAAACACAGTCCGATTCTCATCTGAAACGCTTACAACAAAAAGAAACCATAAAGCGGTACCAATTCATCAATCAATCGCTAAAAGAAACTTATGCAGTAGACCAGTCCAAAGCAACGGATTATCGCTCCAAATTGGATCGGGTTCTTATTCATCGTTTTTGGGGCTATATTATTTTCTTTATGATTTTGTTGACCATCTTTCAAGTCATCTTCGATTGGAGTAGTATCCCGATGGATTTTATCGACGAAAGTTTCACCAACTTAAGCGAATATACCAAACGAACATTACCTCCAGGTCTCTTTACCAATTTACTGGCGGAGGGGATTATTTCTGGCCTAGGCGGAATTGTTATTTTCATTCCTCAAATAGCCTTTTTGTTTCTTTTTATAGCCGTGCTTGAAGAAACGGGCTATATGAGCCGGGTGGTTTTTTTAATGGATCGCGGCCTGCGAAAATATGGTCTGAGTGGAAAAAGCGTGATTCCACTAATTTCAGGAACAGCCTGTGCTATTCCTGCGGTCATGGCAACTCGGAACATTGAAAACTGGAAAGAACGCCTCATTACAATCCTAGTTACACCCTTTACAACCTGTTCAGCACGTTTGCCCGTATACCTAATTCTAATTTCCTTGGTAATCCCAGAAGGCACATTTTTAGGAATGGGCTATCAGGGACTTACCCTTATGGGGCTTTATCTTCTCGGCTTTGTAATGGCATTATTGTCTGCAGCTCTATTGAATAAGATTCTAAAAATTCAATCCAAAACCTATTTTGTAATTGAAATGCCCAATTATAAACTTCCACTGATAAAGAATGTGGCGCTTACTGTTTTTGAGAAAACAAAGTCGTTTGTAGTTGAAGCTGGTCGGATTATTCTTGCGATTTCGATCCTCTTATGGCTGATGGCTTCTTTCGGTCCAGGGAAAAATTTTAGCGAGGCAGAAGCAATAGTAAAGAGTCAACCCAACAGTCAATTGCTATCTCCCGAAGAATTAGATAACGAGATTGCATCGTATAAATTAGAACATTCATTTATTGGGATTTTAGGAAAATCGATAGAACCGGCCATTGCACCTCTTGGTTTTGACTGGAAAATTGGAATTGCACTGATTAGTTCTTTTGCTGCACGAGAGGTTTTTGTAGGGACATTAGCAACAATATACAGTGTTGGAAATAACCAAGAAGAGACCATTAAAAACAGAATGAAAGCAGAACGAAAACCCAACGGAGAACTTTTGTTTAATTTACCTACGGGAGTTTCATTGATGCTCTTTTATGCCTTTGCATTGCAGTGTATGAGTACACTTGCAATTGTCAAAAAAGAAACTAACGGATGGAAGTGGCCCATGATACAATTGTTTAGTATGACGCTAATTGCCTATCTTTCAGCCCTAATTGTTTATCAAATTTTAGCCTAATGGAAATTATTCAACTTGTATTGGTAGCTATCGCCGGATTTTTATCGGTACGATTTCTCTATAAAAAATTTGTTGCTCCAAAAACAACCAACGGATGTGGAACCGACTGTGGGTGTAGTTAATTTACCCCTGCATCAAACCTTCAATTTCGTCAACCTCAATTGGAATATTCGCCATTAAATTAATTGGGCTTCCTTGAGCTTGTACAACAACATCATCTTCCAAGCGGACACCAAAACCTTCTGCGGGAATATAAATTCCAGGTTCAACAGTAAAGACCATATTGGCCTCAATAGGCAAATGAAGTAATCCATAATCATGAGTGTCTAATCCAATATGATGTGAAGTTCCATGCATAAAGTACTTTTTATATGCAGGCCATTCCGGATCTTGATTTTGTACGTCAGCCTTATCGAGGAGACCCAGCCCTAAAAGTTCGGAAGTCATTAATGCTCCTACTTCTTTGTGATATTCTTTCCAGATTGTTCCAGGAACTAACAACTTAGTAGCTTCGTTTTTAACGCGAAGAACGGCATTGTAAACATCTTTTTGTCTTGCTGTAAATGCTCCGGAGACGGGAATGGTTCGGGTGAGGTCACTTTTATAATTTCCGTATTCTGCAGCTACATCAAGCAAGATTAACTCTCCTGCTTTGCATTGGGCTTTGTTTTCGGTATAGTGGAGCACGTTGGCATTGTTTCCAGATGCAATAATTGGCGTATAAGCAAAACCTTTGGATCGATTTCGCAGAAATTCATGACACAATTCAGCTTCAATTTCATATTCCCAAACACCCGGTTTTACGAAGCCTAGAAGGCGACGGAATCCTTTTTCAGTAAGGTCACATGCGGTTTGAATTTGGTCTATTTCTTCAGCAGTTTTTACTGCACGTAATTTTTGTAAAATGGGATTACTTTTGGCTACTTCATGTGCGGGGTAACCTTCTTTACATTTCTTAATGAAACGATCTTCTCGGGTTTGTGTTTCTACAGCCTGACGATAATGTTCGTTGGTATTGAAATAAAAAGTGTCGTTAAACGCACTCAATTGACCGAGGATACGATCAAAATCTTGAAGCCAAAAAATAGTTTCAATCCCAGAACGCTCAGTCGCTTGGTTTTTAGAAAGTTTTGCACCTTCCCAAACGGCTATATGGTCGTTAGTTTCGCGAACAAAAAGAATTTCCCGCATCTTGGGATCTACAGCATCAGGGAAAAGAAGTAAGATAGTTTCTTCCTGATCAACTCCTGTTAGATAAAAAATATCCCGATGTTGTTCAAAGGGTAAAACAGAATCTGCGCTAACAGGATAGGTATCATTCGAATTAAAAACCGCAATACTGTTGGGCTTCATCGCTTGCATAAAGTTTTTTCTCGATTTCATGTAAAAACTTGAAGGAAGTGGTTGGTAGCGCATAATGTTGGTTATTTTTTGAGTAAATATAGGGATTTGACTAGGAATACCTTTTAACAGATTCTTTTTCTTCAACAGTATTTTTTGTACTTTCAACAACCAAGAATTAATATAACCAACGGCTATGAAACTATTCCATTCTTTTTTATTACTATGCACTGTAATTAGTTTAAGTGCTCAGACCAAAGACAAACAAAATTCAATTGTCAAGAACATCCCTTTTGAGAATATAGGCCCTACTGTAATGAGTGGTCGAATTGTAGCCTTAGAAGTAAATCCGGCCGATCCGACGGAGTTTTATGCAGCCTATGCTTCTGGCGGAATTTGGCATACCCAAGATAACGGAATCAGTTTCACATCAATCACCGACAACGCTCCAACCCAGAACATCGGTGAAATTGCCATGCATTGGCCCACTAAAACTTTATGGGTAGGTACAGGAGAAAATAATGCTTCTCGTTCATCCTATGCCGGGATTGGAATGCTCAAGACGACCGACAATGGTGCTAGCTGGGAAAGAAAAGGATTAGCTGACAGTCATCATATCGGAAAAATATTGATCAACCCAAACAACCCAGAAGAGGTGGTTGTTGGTGTTACGGGTCATTTATACACCCCCAATGCTGAACGTGGGATCTATCGTTCTGAAGACGGAGGAGCGTCTTGGGAACAGGTTTTATTTGTAAATGAAACTTCAGGAATTATTGACATGAGTAGTGTCCCAAATGACTTTAATATTCAATATGCAGCAGCATGGGAGAAAGATCGGAAAGCCTGGAATTTTTTGGGGAACGGATCGAACTCAGGAATTTATAAAAGTATTGATGCAGGGAAAACATGGAAGTTGATTTCTACTGATGAAAGTGGTTTTCCAAGGGGCACAGGCGTAGGTCGTATTGGTCTTGCTGTTTTTGACGAAAATACCGTTTATGCTATTCACGACTCACAGTTCAGACGTCCAGATGAGGCTTCAAAGAAAACAAATGGGTTGGACAAAAGCGATTTTAAAAACATGAGTAAGGAAGCATTTCTAGTACTTGAAGACAAGCGTTTGAATGCCTTTTTAAAAGAAAATAATTTCCAAGAAAAATACCGCGCTGCAAATCTTAAAAACAGTGTGCGTAACGGTCTAGTAGTTCCCCGAGATTTAGCAACCTATCTTGAAGATGCCAATGCCTTATTGTTCGACACTCCAGTAGTTGGTGCTGAGGTTTTTAAGAGTACAGATGGGGGAACAACTTGGGCCAAAACCCACAGCGATTATATTGACGATTTGTACTACAGCTACGGCTACTATTTTGGTCATATACATGTTGCCCCAAATAATGCGGACAAAATATATATTTATGGTGTTCCGCTTTTAACTTCTGACGACGGAGGTGCAAGCTTCACATCCATAGGGAAAGCCAATGTACATTCCGACCATCACGCCTTGTGGATAAACCCCAATAAGCCAGGACATCTGATCAATGGAAACGATGGTGGAGTCAATATTACTTACGATGATGGTGCACATTGGATGAAAAACAATTCCACAGCGGTTGGACAGTTTTATGCGATCAATATTGATCACGAAAAACCCTACAACGTCTATGGCGGATTGCAAGATAATGGTGTTTGGAAAGGAGCGCACAACGCTCGAATTGACGAGCGTTGGCAGTCTACAGGACACAATCCATGGACGTCTATTATGGGAGGCGATGGAATGCAAATTCAAATTGACAACAGGAACAGCAACATTGTTTATACAGGATACCAATTTGGAAATTACTTTCGCTTAGACTTAGAAACAAAGAAAAGAACCTATATACAACCCAAGCATGAATTAGGTGAAGCACCCTATCGCTTCAATTGGCAGACTCCCATTTTACTTTCGTCTCATAACCAAGACATTTTGTATTTGGGTGGAAACAAACTCCACAGATCGTTAAACCAAGGAGATGATTGGTTTGCAATTTCCGATGATTTAACCCAAGGTGGGAAGAAGGGAAATGTAGCTTTTGGAACACTAACCACAATTGCAGAATCGCCTTCTCAGTTTGGTTTTTTATATACGGGTAGTGACGATGGTTATGTTTATCGATCTGAAAATGGAGGAGGAAGCTGGGATCGTGTTTCCGATAACTTACCTCAGAATTTGTGGGTCAGCCGAGTGCTTGCTTCTGAACATCAAAAAGAACGGGTTTATGTTACTCTAAACGGCTACAGAAAAGACGATTTCACAGCCTATGTATATGTTAGTGAAGACAAAGGAGTCAGTTGGAAATCCATAAACACGAACTTGCCCAATAGTCCAGTTAATGTAATCAGAGAAGACCCTACTAACGATCAAATTCTATACCTCGGAAACGATCAAGGGGTTTATGTTTCGTTTGATCAAGGGCAAAAATGGCATCCTTTTGCTAATGGATTAACTACAGCTGCGGTTCATGATTTGGTTCTACAGCCCGAAGCAAATCATCTTTTGGTAGGAACTCACGGACGATCAATTTACAAAGCGGATTTGGCTCCTTTTCAAAAGCTAAACGATGCTTTTTTGAAACAAGAGCTAGTTTTATTAGACCCCCAAAAGATAAAACATTCGAAACGTTGGGGATCAAGTTATTCTTCATGGAGAACGGTGTTTGAACCCGAAACTACTTTTACTGTATTTGCCAAAACTCCAGCGGCTTATGAGATGCAAGTAAAAGACACCAAAGGCACTGTTTTATTTTCACAAAAGGGAATGCTTGAAGCAGGCTTTAATTTTATTATCTATGCACTTGAAAAAGATGCTCTAGGCGTCAAAAACTTCAATAAAAAGAATAAAAAATCACCCTCTAAATCTGCTAATAATGGAAAGCACTACCTCGAAAAAGGCACCTACAGTATCGAATTTACGAAAGGAACCCTCAAACAAAAAAAAGCGCTACACATTCAATAAATCGAAAAAACTACGAGGGCATTTCCTACTACTCTTGTTTGTTGGTGCGCTGAGTTTTGGATACGGTCAAAGTGAACAATCAAAAGATAGCCTTTGGTTCAAAGAAGGAAAAGTAGGTGTACTTCTCAATCAGGCTACCTTTGGAGAGTGGCTTGGTGGGGGAACCAACAATTTTAATGGAATTGTAAACCTAGATTATAAAATTCAACGCACTCAAGAGGCGTGGGATTGGACAACAATCTTAGACGCTTCCTTGGGTTTTACTAAAGCAGAATCTTCGGCTTTTTATAAAAAAACAGTAGATCATTTGGAGTTGAATTCCGTTTTAGCGCGAGTTGGAGATGACTCTTGGGGTTTTTCAACTTCATTCAATTTAAAATCTCAATGGATTGCAGGATATGTTTTTTCTGAAGAAGATTCTGGACAAGAAATAAGCACGCAAACGACATCCTTCTTTTCTCCGTTTTATGCGCGAATTGGGGTTGGATACACCTATAAAAAGTCAAGGTCTTTTAGCTTTCAAGTAGAACCCTTAGCAGCACGGCTGATTCATGTTGCAAAACGATTTACTCGGAATTTAGACGATGGAGAAACCTATTTTGGTGTTGGACCAAATCAACAAGCGCGATGGGAATTAGGATTTTCGATTGCTGCGCAAGGGAAATGGCCTTTACTACCCAATGTTATCCTGGTCAATAAACTGAATCTAATCTCAAACTACATAGAAGAATTTAAGAATTTTGATTTGGATTATACGCTAGGAATTGACATGAAAGTAAATAACTATTTGGCTGCTCAGTTTGAAATACAACTTGTATACGACGATAATGCCCTTGCAAAAATTCAAACACGACAAGTTTTTGGTGTAAGTATCGGTTTTTCCTTCTAACCTTTGTCTAAGATTTAGACTGTTAAAGTCAATTTTAACTTAAAAAAGTAAAACATTTTCTCCATCCTATGAGTTGGATGGCAGAGATATCAAAAAAAGGGAATTTATATTTTATTTCAAATTCCTTTTAGCTTAATTTTGTGAAACTAAATTAATAATTAATGAGCGGAGTAATCAAGTCATCTTTAGCACGTAAATATACCATGGCACTTTCAGGTTTATTCCTGGTTGTGTTTTTATTGCAACATTTCACCATAAACCTAACGTCTGTATTTAGTGAAGATGTTTTTAATGAGATTTCTCACTTCATGGGAAATAATCCTTTAGTACAGTTTGTTTTGCAGCCGATTCTAATTTTTGGGGTAATTTTTCACTTCCTTATGGGATTTGTTTTGGAGCTTAAAAACAGAAGTGCACGAGCGCAAAATTATGCCCAGAACAAGGGTTCAGCAAATTCATCTTGGATGTCCAGAAACATGATCTGGTCTGGTGCAGTAATTCTTTCTTTTTTAGTTTTGCATTTCATCGACTTCTGGTTTCCTGAAATGAATTATAAATACATCGAAAGTCTTCCTTTAGAGCCGAATCGTTATTTTGAAGAAATGGTTCACAAATTTGTAAACCCAATTCGTGTTGTAGCATATGTAGTTTCTTTTGGATTCCTGATGCTGCATTTACTCCACGGGTTTAGTTCTTCTTTTCAATCCATTGGGTTGAATAATAAATACACTCGAGGATTCAAATCATTTACGATTGCTTTTTCTATTGTGATTCCAGTTGGATTCATTTTTATAGCAATCTTTCACCATTTAAACGCATAAGAATATGGCAAGTTTAGATTCTAAAATACCTAAGGGGCCTTTATCAGATAAATGGACCAATCATAAAAGTCACATCAATTTAGTGAGCCCTGCCAACAAACGTCTCATCGACATTATTGTTGTAGGAACAGGATTAGCTGGAGCTTCGGCCTCTGCTACTCTAGCTGAATTGGGCTACAATGTAAAAGCATTTTGCTTTCAAGATTCTCCACGACGTGCACACTCAATTGCCGCTCAGGGAGGGATCAATGCAGCAAAAAATTATCAAGGAGATGGGGATTCTACCTATCGCCTATTCTACGATACGGTAAAAGGAGGAGATTATCGCTCAAGAGAGTCGAACGTTCATCGTCTGGCTGAGGTTTCTACCAACATCATTGATCAATGTGTTGCTCAAGGGGTTCCTTTTGCTCGAGACTATGGTGGTTTGCTCGACAATCGTTCTTTCGGAGGAGTATTGGTTTCCCGTACCTTTTATGCTAAAGGACAAACGGGTCAACAGTTATTGCTTGGGGCATATTCTGCAATGAACCGCCAAATTGGTCGTGGAAAAATTAAAATGTATAACCGTCATGAAATGATGGATCTCGTCTTAGTCGATGGGAAGGCACGTGGGATTATTGCTCGTAACCTAGTTACCGGTGCCGTTGAACGTCACGGAGCTCATGCTGTAGTAGTTGCATCTGGTGGATACGGAAATGTATTCTTCCTTTCAACAAACGCAATGGGAAGTAATGTTTCTGCTGGGTGGAAAATCCACCAAAAAGGAGCTCATTTTGCGAACCCATGTTTTACACAAATTCACCCAACCTGTATTCCGGTTTCAGGAGACCATCAGTCAAAACTGACCTTAATGTCTGAATCTTTGCGAAACGATGGACGTATTTGGGTACCGAAAAACTTGGATGACGTTCAAGCCATACGCGAGGGCAAGTTAAGTCCAACTCAACTTAAAGAAGAAGACCGTGATTATTATTTAGAACGCCGTTATCCTGCCTTTGGGAACCTCGTTCCTAGAGATGTAGCTTCTAGGGCTTCTAAGGAACGTTGCGATGCTGGTTATGGAGTAAATGCTACAGGTGAAGCGGTATATTTAGACTTTGCAGCTGCAATCACCCGGTACGGAAAAGAACAAGCACACGTCAAAGGACTGAATGAAGATGATGCAGTACTCGTTAAAAAATTAGGACAAGATGTTGTCCGTTCTAAATACGGAAACTTGTTTCAGATGTACGAAAAGATTGTAGATCAAAATCCTTACGAAACCCCTATGATGATTTATCCTGCGGTACACTACACTATGGGTGGCGTATGGGTCGATTATAATTTAATGACTTCTATTCCCGGTTGCTATGCAATTGGAGAAGCAAATTTTTCTGATCACGGTGCCAACCGCTTGGGAGCTTCGGCTTTGATGCAAGGTTTGGCAGATGGTTATTTTGTGTTGCCCTATACCATTGGAGATTATTTAGCCGATGATATCCGAACCGGTTCAATTGCAACTGATTCTCCTGAATTTGATGCAGCTGAAAAAGCAGTATTGGATAAGATCAGTTTATTCTTGAATAATAAAGGAGAACATTCCGTTGATTATTACCACAAGAAATTAGGTAAAATCATGTGGGATAAGTGTGGTATGTCTCGTAATGCAGAAGGTTTGAAAGAAGCCATGGCAGACATCAAAGCATTGAGAGAAGACTTTTACAAAAATGTAAATGTACCCGGAACGGATACTGAATTCAACGAGCAGTTGGCTAAAGCTGGCCGTGTTGCTGATTTCCTTGAACTTGGAGAATTATTTGCAAAAGATGCTTTAGAACGCACCGAATCTTGTGGAGGACATTTCCGCGAGGAATCGCAAACTCCAGAAGGAGAGGCAATGCGTGATGACGAAAACTTCACATTCGTTTCTGCTTGGGAATACAAAGGAGAACCAGCAGATGCAGTATTGCATAAAGAAGAGTTGAACTACGAAGAAATTGAAGTAAAAACACGTTCTTATAAATAAGATAATGATGAATTTGACCTTAAAAATTTGGAGACAAGCCAATACAACCTCAAAAGGAGAAATGGTAACCTATCCAATTGAAAATGTATCTCCCGATATGTCCTTTTTAGAAATGATGGATGTTTTGAACGAACAACTCATCAACAAAGGAATTGATCCAGTTGCTTTTGATCATGATTGTCGCGAAGGTATTTGCGGCATGTGTTCGATGTACATCAACGGAGAAGCACATGGACCGGATCGTTTAGTAACAACTTGCCAGTTGCATATGCGTAAGTTCAAAGATGGAGAAACCATAACCATTGAGCCTTTTAGAGCCAATGCATTTCCGGTTGTAAAAGATCTTGCAGTTGATCGTTCGGCCTTCGATCGTATTCAGCATGCTGGTGGTTTTGTAAGTGTAAACACTTCTGGAAACACCCAAGATGCAAACAACATTCCAATTGACAAACACGATGCTGATAAAGCCTTCGATGCTGCAACCTGTATTGGATGTGGTGCTTGTGTAGCCAGTTGTAAAAACGCATCTGCTATGCTGTTTGTTTCGGCTAAAGTTTCACAGTATGCTTTACTTCCTCAAGGGAAAGTTGAAGCGACCGACCGTGTTCTGAATATGGTAAAACAAATGGACGATGAAGGATTTGGTAACTGCACCAATACTGGAGCCTGTGAAGTAGAATGTCCAAAGGGAATTTCCTTAGAAAACATTGCGCGTATGAACAGAGAATATCTTTTCGCTACTGCTAAGGGATAAAAAGCTTTAAAGTATTACATAATATAAACCCCCGTCTTTTGAAGATGGGGGTTTTGTTTTTATTGATCATACTATTTTAAGTATAGGTTATTTTTTCATGACCTTATTGTTTTCCAAAACTATTCAATAGCCTTCAGCACTTTTTCCATAAAAGTAGCCACCTGAGCAGGTTCGAGCCAGCGGGTAACAACCACCACATTTTGATCAGGGATAACAATGATGAAATTCCCGCCAAAGCCAGCGGCATAGTAGATGTTTTCGGCAGCACCCTCCCAGTAACGAGGACCTTTTTTATTCAGCCACCAGAGATAACCATAATTTGGATTTGCTGCAGAAGCCGTAGTCGCTTGTTCGATCCATTTTTCGCTGAGTAGTTGTTTTCCATTCCATGAGCCTTTCGATAAAAAGAGTAATCCAAAACGCGCATGGTCTTCAGTGCTAATGAATAAACCACCTCCCGAATGCCCACCACCAGAAACGGATTCTACCTGAACACCATCGATCGGAGTCCAAGAGTTTCTGTAACCAAACCAGCGCCAAGTAGTCGAGGCTCCAATCGGATCCATGATTTCTGTTTTTAACACCTGAGGCAAAGGTTTTCTCCAGACATTCAACAGAGAATAAGAAAGTACGTTTACACGTACATCATTGTACTTAAAGTAAGTTCCAGGTTCATTGAGTGTTCGATTTTTCCAGTCGTCAATTGCTCCTTCTTTTGGCGGACGATCGGCCCAATCGTGAAGTCCCCAAATACTCCCCGACCAGTCGGAAGATTGCGTCAAAAGATGATCCCATCGGATTTTTTGATTGTGCTCCCCGTCGAACGTAGCATCCCAAATATAGTCGGTTAAATAATCATCGGTAGAAGCAATTAAGCCCCGATCAACTGCCAAACCTGCTAGGGTTGACAAATAGCTTTTGGTAACGCTAAAAGTCATGTCTACGCGCTTGGTGTCGCCCCACTGAGCAATCACATAACCCTCTTTTAGAATCATACCGGAAGGACCACCGTGTTTTTTGGTTGGACCTAAAATTTGATGGTATGGCTCCCGTGCAAAACCTTTAACTATTGCTACACGCAAATCACGACCACCGCTGTATTCATTATCCTTTGCAAAAGAAACAGCATCTTCCAGGTGATTTGGATTGATGTCAAATGTTTCTGGAGTTCGCATTTCCCAGTTGCCGTTTTTTTCAGGGTAATAGTAGTCCTGCCCTTGTACACAAAAAGGAAGGATAGCTGTTATAAGTAAAAAGTAATATGTTTTCATGACCTAAGATTTTGATTCAATACAATTGAATTAGTTTGATTTTGTTCGTTCCACTGCGCTTTGCCACCCACTGTATTTTTTGTTTCTTATTTCTTGTTCCATAGTCGGACTAAAAAGGGTTTCTCGTTCTCGTACTTCTTCAACTGAATCGAGGGTCCAAACCCCAGCTTTAATTCCAGCTAAAAATGCCGCACCCAGTGCGGTAACTTCTAGCATTTTGGGGCGGTCAACTTCTACGTTCAAAATGTCGGACTGAAACTGCATTAAATAATTATTTGCAGAAGCTCCTCCGTCAACTTTAAGAGACACAATTGACGAACCACTATCTTCGAGCATGGCATCGATCACATCTTTAGTCTGATATGCCATCGCCTCAACGGTGGCTTTTGTAAGTTCTTTTTTGCCAACATCTAGGGTTATTCCATGAATCGATCCTTTAGCTTTTGCATCCCAATAAGGGGCACCTAAACCCGCAAATGCGGGGACTACGTATAAATCTTCTAGGGGTGGAATAGAAGTGCAAATTGCTTCGGTTTCGGCAGCATGGTCAATTAAATTCAATTGATCCCGCAGCCATTGAATCGACGCTCCACCAATAAATATGCTCCCTTCGAGTGCGTAATTGGGCTTTTCGTTTTCGATACTACAAGCCAGGGTTGTAAGCAAACCGTTTTTAGAAACCAAGTGTTGCTTTCCTGTATTGAGCAAAAGAAAACAACCTGTACCGTAGGTGTTTTTAGCCATTCCAGGTTGATGACCACCTTGTCCAAATAAGGCTGCTTGTTGATCTCCCGCTACTCCGTAGATTGGAATCTGAATTCCCTTATAATCCAAGGCACCAAAGTCGGAAGAAGATTCCTGTACATGGGGTAGCATGGATGATGGAATTCCCATTGCTTGCAACATTTGCTCATCCCACGACAATGTTTTGATGTTGTAGATCATTGTTCGTGAAGCGTTGGTGTGGTCTGTCACATGTCTTTTCCCTTGGGTTAATTTAAAAATCAACCAAGAATCGATGGTTCCAAAAAGCAGTTCTCCTGCCTCTGCGCGTTGGCGTGCCCCGGGAACTTCATCTAAAATCCATTTGAGTTTGGTTCCCGAAAAATAGGAATCGATCACCAAACCGGTATTTTCTTTTACATAAGTTTCTAAACCGTCTGCTTTGAGTTGATCGCAGATAGGAGTGGTTCTTTTGTCGAGCCACACAATGGCTTTATGTATCGGTTCGCCAGTATCTTTATCCCACACTACGGTTGTTTCACGTTGATTGGTAATTCCGATAGAAGCAATTTCCAAAGGATCAATTCCTGTTTCTGACATTACCTTATCAAAGGCTTCGAGTTGATCATTGAAAATGGCAGTCGCATCGTGTTCTACCCAACCCGATTGCGGATAATATTGCTGAAGTTCTTTTTGAGATATGCCTATAATAGTTCCTTTTTTATCAAAAATTATGGCGCGTGTACTGGTAGTTCCTTGATCAAATGCAACAATATATTTTTTTTCCATGGCGAATGCGTTTAGTCTTTAGGTTTAAAGATAGGAGAAAAAGAATCAGCTCAGATTAATAGATCTTAAAAAGCGTTTTAATTTTATGTATTTTTATTTAAAATTGTTTCACATGAAAACAGCATTGAATGTTGCCTTGATTCAAACTGATTTGGTTTGGGAACAGCCCCAAGCCAACAGAAATCAGATCGAAACCTATTTTGAACAAATCACTTCAAGTACCGATGTGGTTTTTCTACCCGAAATGTTTTCTACAGGTTTTACGATGCAGCCTGAACGGGTTGCCGAGCCCATGTCGGGCGTCACCATTCAGTGGATGAAACAGTGGTCCAAAAAACTTCAAGTGGCGGTTGCTGGCAGTATTGCAATCGAAGAAGAAGGACAGTTTTACAATCGATTCGTATGGGTCAATGCAGATGGCAGCATCCATCATTATGATAAAAGGCATCGATATACACCGGCGGGAGAACATATTGCCTATCAAGCAGGTACAACAGATGGGATTATAAATTTTAAGGGATGGAAGGTGTGCCTTAGAATATGTTATGATCTCCGTTTTCCGGTTTGGTCGAGGAACACCTCAGCGTATGATTTGTTGGTTTTTGTTGCCAATTGGCCAGCTCCAAGAATCCATGCATGGGATACACTGTTGCAAGCACGTGCAATTGAGAATATGAGCTTTACCCTCGGTGTAAATCGAATCGGATCAGATGCTAACGACAATGCATATCCCGGTCACAGTGCAGCATATAACCCTTTAGGGGTCTGTTTGGGGACTGCTGATAGTACATCGGGTTTGGTTCAAGTAACTTTAAATATAAAAGATCAAGAAGCCATAAGAACGCAATTAAACTTTCTTAACGATCGCGATTTGTTTCTGCTACAGTAAAAGTTTCGTTTTGGTCCCAATTAGCTCGTAAATCAATTTCACCCTCCATATAAATTACTTCTTCAGGTTGAATTTTTTTCAAGTAATTACCAGTATCCCACTGCTGATTATTGTTCCCATCTTTTATGAGGCGAAAACCATAAGTCCCCGGGAGTAGATAATCAAAAGTATAGCGATTGTTATCGTTTTTCAAAGCTTTCCGGACGACCTTCCCTCTGGCATCTAAAAGTTGGAGAAAGTAATTATACGACCCTTTCGGTTCCACCGTAAGGATGATGATTCCATAATCTTCTACTTTTTTAGTACTAAGAGTTTGACTTAAAGTATCGTTGGTACTCCCCCAAAAATCAGTTGCAGCATTGGGTAAAAGCTGAATTGTATAGCGGTCATTAGGTGTTTTTTCAAAGTCAAAAATAATTTTATTTTGGTTTGAATTGATCTTAGAAGTAAAGGGTACAACTAGAGAATCGACATCCCGTATTTCAATAAAATCATTGTCAACGGCTACCAAAGGTAAGCTAGCCTTTAGTGCCAAAGTGTCAAGAAAGTCTATACTCCCACGATGTGAAAAACTAAACTCTAAGGAATCTAATTTTGGTCGGACGGGCTTTACAATTTTTTGCTCAATAGAATCTCTCCCCTTCAAATTGAACACCAAAGAATCGATTTCTTTAATTCCTGCAAACCAAAAATCTAAACTGTCCTTTTCCGTATGTTTGGTGATGAGGTATCTGAAATCCTCAGGCATCTCGCTGATGAGTTCAATGTTTTTTCCAGTAGGATTTCCATAGTATCCAAAAACAATATGATGGTCGTTTATGTACTGCGGTCTTGCCCAATCAAAATTGGGTATTTCTTTAAACAAAACAGGGAATTTGAGCGAGTCTCTTGGAAGCTGAACAGGTTCGTCAAAAAAACCGATTTTATCAATGTTCTGATTAAAAAGATAATTTTTTCCAACATCTTGAATGGCAATCATTTCATAAGCCCCCTCACTGATGTTTTGTAGTTTGAAATACACACTGTCCAATGTATTCGCTATATAAAAAGGTTTTCTTTTGAAGATAGTAGAATCGGTAAAAGTCGAATCAATCGGATATAAATGAACCGAAACAAAGGGTTCTGTTTCTTTTTCAAAAGCGTCTTTTACAATGCCCTCTAGATAAAGCGAATCGATAATAGCCCCAGTAGAAAAAGTATAACTAAAAAAGGTAAGGGGATTACTTTCGTTAAAATCTTCAATAGCAGATCCAAAATTGAAGGTGTAGGTTACATTCGGTTTTAGGGAGTCCAGAAGTTGGATCTCAACTTTTTTGCTTACCGTTGTTTCAGGTGATATCTTATACTGACTCGGTTCTAATGGGGGAGATGTGATCAGTTGGGTTGCGATGTCTTTGAGTTTGATGTATTCGTCAAAAACTAAGGTAATTTTTTCTTCATCAAATAAGGTGGTGTTCAGGGGAGGAGTAGCTTTGATCAAAACGGGTGGGATACTGTCTTTTGCCCCTCCAGTTGGCGTTCCTCTTTTGGCGCAATGAGAAACCGATAGAATCAGAAGAATACCAAGGATGTAAACGAAATGTCTCCGCATGAATCTTATTTTAAGTGCAAATTAACGGATAAATCCCTTAAATCCTATAGCCGATTGTAGCAATGCTCAATTGATTTTCAGGGTTTCTCAAGAGCAACCTACCACACGCATCTAGTGTAGCTCCCGTTGTGATTATATCATCTACCAAAAGCCAGTGTTTGGGATTGTTTTTTTTAAGGTTTAATTCAAACGCATTTTTCAAAACAGTATTCCGATCATCTTTTGTTTTTGCCAATTGCTTGGTGTGCCTCGTGCGTAAAAGAAACCCCTCAACAAAGGGTACTCCCAGATGATGGGCAATAACACTTCCGAAAAGTGTTGCTTGATTATACCCTCTTTCTCGCTTACGCCTGGAGTGCAATGGAACTGGAATTACAGCCTGAACGTTTTGAAAGTCTTCTATGTGCCCTAAGAGCTCCCCCATTAAAGATCCAAAATAAGCTCCCAGTTGTTGCTGACCGTTGTATTTCAGTTGATAAAGCATACGTTCCAAAATACTGTTTTTCTCAAAATAGCACAGTGCAGTAGCGGCTTCAATTTTCAAAAGGGCGTTTAGTTTTCGAGCCATTGGATTATTTCCATCTAAATGAAAATAGGTAAAGGGAAGTTGCAGTTGACAATGCACACAAATGTCTTTTTCATGAGGACTTAAAGGGATATTGCAACCCAAACATTGAAGCGGGAAAAATAAGTTTACAAGGTCGCTAGTAAATTCTTTTGCGAAGTTTTTCATGTAAAATAAGATTTGGTCTTCGTAAAATACGAAAAAGGATTATTTTTGCCTCATGACAGATTTCAAAAAGATCATTTCACACGCAAAGGAATACGGATTTATTTTCCCTTCTAGTGAAATATACGATGGCCTTAGTGCGGTATACGACTATGCTCAAAACGGAGTAGCCCTTAAAAAAAACATTCGCGATTACTGGTGGAAATCGATGGTACAACTGCACCATAATATCGTTGGAATCGATGCTTCTATTCTGATGCATCCCACAACTTGGAAAGCTTCTGGTCACGTGGACGCGTTTAATGATCCGTTGATTGATAATAAAGACTCTAAAAAAAGATATCGTGCGGATGTTTTGGTAGAAGATTACTGTGCCAAAATTGAAAATAAAATGGATAAAGAAATTGCCAAAGCAGCTAAGCGTTTTGGAGAGGCTTTTAATCCTGAAGAATTTAAAGCAACTAACCCAAGGGTTGTTGGGTATCAAGAAAAAATAAATACCATCCTAAAGCGTTTGGGGCAATCTTTGGAGAAAGAAGATTTAGAAGACGTTAAGAATTTAATTGAAGAGTTGGAAATTGCTTGCCCAGAATCGGGCTCAAGAAATTGGACTGAAGTTAAGCAATTCAACCTTATGTTTGGGACTAAATTGGGCGCTTCGGCAGAATCTGCAATGGATTTATATTTACGTCCTGAAACAGCTCAAGGAATTTTTGTGAATTTTTTGAACGTCCAAAAAACAGGTCGTATGAAAATTCCATTTGGAATTGCACAAACAGGAAAGGCTTTTAGAAACGAAATTGTTGCGCGTCAATTCATTTTCAGAATGCGGGAATTTGAACAGATGGAAATGCAATTTTTTGTTCCTCCAGGAACGCAGAAAGAATGGTACGATCAATGGAAACAAACCCGACTCAACTGGCACCTTTCCTTAGGTATGGGAGCGGAGAACTACCGTTTTCATGACCACGAAAAACTCGCACATTATGCCGATGCTGCTGCGGATATCGAATTTAAATTCCCTTTTGGCTTCAAAGAACTAGAAGGAATACATTCACGAACCGATTTTGACTTGAAAAGCCATGAAGAATTTTCAGGAAAAAAACTACAGTATTTTGACCCAGAACGCAACGAAAACTATGTGCCTTATGTAGTTGAGACGTCGATCGGTCTTGATCGCATGTTCTTGGCTGTTTTTTCCTGGGCTTTGCGAGATGAAACTCTAGAGGATGGAAGTACAAGAACTGTATTAAAATTACCTGAGGTTTTAGCCCCGACAAAGGTGGCGATTTTACCTTTGGTTAAGAAAGATGGTCTGCCAGAAGTAGCCCAAAAACTGATGGATGATTTGAAGTGGAATCACGCAGTTGCCTACGACGAAAAAGATGCGGTTGGAAGACGCTACCGTCGTCAAGATGCACTTGGAACACCTTATTGTATTACCATCGATCATCAAACCTTAGAAGATCAAACCGTTACTATACGCGATCGGGATAGTATGAAGCAAGAACGAATTGCCTTGGACGCTGTTGGTGGAGTTTTGAATGAAAAACTGGATATTAAAAACTGGTTGCAGAATATTTAAAAGCGTTTTCCAATTGCAAAGTTAATGCGGGGGTAGGCACTTCCTTCTTCGAAATTTAAAAATCGGCCAACACCAGCATGAATTTCGAAGATGTATTTTAGTTTATTGACCCACTTTCTCCCAATGAGTGCACCAGCTGCGAATCCGAAATAATCTGACTCGGTGTAATAATCATTCGAATCGTTGTAGTTTTCATAAATTCCTTGGGTTAAACTAAGAAAGGGCTGTACAAAAAAACCTTCATTTGAATTTTGTTTGTTTTGAAAGTAGAGGCGATAAAAAGGCGAAAGTTCAAATGTTTCGAAACGGTACCCCTGCTCCAAACCTCCATCAAAATTTATAAAACCACTTACTCCCCAACTGGATTGTGGATCAATGAAACGCTCATATGAGACTTCGATTCCGGGTAAAACAATGAGTTGAAAAAGATCTACGCGTATTTCTTGACGATAGATTTTTTCTTCAGTTTCTTGAGCATAACCCGTTTTTACAAGTAGTAAAAAAAAGAAAAGTAAAAAGCTACTGATGAAATATGGACTGATTTTCATAACTAAAAAAGATTTGGATTGTAAATCAAATATATAAAAGTAATCTGTAATTTAGTAAACTCATGAAAATCATTTCTTATAACGTCAACGGCATACGTGCTGCTTTTAAAAAAGATTTTATTGGCTGGTTAGATGCCACACAACCGGATGTGCTATGCCTTCAAGAAACTAAGGCGCAAAAAGAGCAAGTGGATATTGAAGCCATTGAGCAGTTAGGATACCATCACTATTGGTTTTCTGCTCAAAAGAAAGGATACAGTGGTGTTGCTCTTATATGTAAACAAAAGCCAAATCATATAGAATATGGAACCGGGATTGAACAAATGGATTTTGAAGGACGTGTAATACGTGCTGACTTTGATGACTGTTCCGTGATCAGTATGTACTTGCCTTCGGGAACCAATACCGACCGATTGGAATATAAATTTCAATTCATGGATCAGTTCAGCGCTTACCTCGAGAAGCTAAAAAAAGAAATACCAAACCTTATCGTTTGTGGAGATTATAACATTTGCCACAAGGCGATTGATATCCACGATCCAGTTCGCAACAAAAATGTTTCCGGATTTTTACCTGAAGAGCGCGCTTGGATGGATAGTCTAGTCAATCAAGGATTTGTCGATTCGTTTCGGGAATTGAATCAAGAGCCCCACCAATACAGCTGGTGGAGCTACCGTGCAAATTCGCGTGCAAACAACAAAGGCTGGCGTTTGGATTATGCCATGGTTAGTAGCCCAATTCAAAATAAAATTGCCCGAGCATATATTTTGTCTGAAGCCCATCATTCGGATCATTGCCCCGTGGTGGTTGAATTAGATTTTAATACAGAATAACATTACAAGATGAAAAAAATAATACTCCTTTCCCTTACAGCGGTTTCCCTTGTGAGTTGTGTTTCTTCCAAAATGTTCAATGAGATTGAAGGAAACTATGCTCAACTAAAAGTAGATCATGCTGTTTTGGAAAAAGAAAACAGTGAACTTTTGATTCGTTACGATTCCCTCCGATATCATTACGGCGACCTGATGACCCAATTCGAACAGATTGAAATGGAACTCGATCGATCTAAAAAGAGTTACGAAACCCTCGAAGATTCTTATAAAGCCTTGGAGCAAAATAGTAATGCTGCACTACAAGAAAGCATTGAGCAAAACAGAGGTTTATTGGACGAAATTCAAGTGAAAGAATCTGAATTATCCGCTGAACGATCGGATCTCGACTCTCTTCAAAACGAGCTAGCCTCCAAAATTGCTCGAGTAAACGAATTGGAACGCGTAATCGCGAACAAAGAAGCGCTTCTTTCTAAATTAAAAAGCTCCTTGAGTAAAGCCCTTTTAAGTTTCGACGGAAAAGGATTAACGGTAGAACAACGCAACGGAAAGGTGTATGTTTCTATGGAAAATAAACTATTATTTAAATCTGGAAGTTGGGCGGTCGGTTCCGAAGGAAAACAAGCGATCAAACAATTGGCTATGGTACTCGAAGAGAACAAAGATATTTCAGTTTTGATTGAGGGGCACACCGATGATGATCCTTATGTTGGAGACTCGAAGTTATCGGGAAACTGGGACCTTTCCGTAAAAAGAGCAACTGCCATTGTGCGTCTTTTACTTCAAAATAAAGGGGTGATGCCCGAAAACATTACTGCTGCAGGAAAGGGAGAATACAGTCCTGTTGTTCCTAATTCATCAGCCGATAATCGATCAAAAAATAGACGTATAGAAGTGATTTTAGCTCCAAAATTGGACGAAATCGGAAAGTTACTTCAAGACTTAGACTAAATTTATGAAATACACTACACTACCCGGAACTGACATTGAGGTCAGTAAGATCTGCTTGGGAACCATGACTTTTGGGAACCAAAATACAGAAGCAGAAGGCTTCGAACAAATGGATTTAGCGCTAGACAAAGGAGTCAATTTTTTTGATACTGCCGAGTTGTATCCCGTTCCTGCAAATGCAAAAACACAAGGGGAGACGGAACGTATTATGGGAAACTGGTTTAAGAAAACCGGGAACAGATCCAAAATAGTTTTGGCATCCAAAGCTGCAGGACCAGGATCCTATACAGCGCATATCCGTGAAAATTTATGCTTTAATAAAGCTAATATTATTGAGGCTTTAGACAACTCTTTGAAGCGTTTACAAACCGATTACCTTGACTTATATCAATTGCACTGGCCCGAACGAATGACTAATTTTTTTGGACAACGCGGCTATTCTCATAATCCTAAAGATCCCTGGGAAGAAAATTTTGAAGCGATCTTAGAAACCTTAGACGAGCTTGTGAAAGCCGGAAAAATAAGACAGGTAGGAATGTCGAATGAAACGCCTTGGGGGTTGATGCGTTACTTGGAAGCTTCAAAAAAGGGCTTGCCAAAAATGATTACCATTCAAAATCCATACTCTTTACTTACCCGAGTTTTTGAAGTAGGAAATTCAGAAATTTGCATGCGCGAAAATGTCGGCTTACTTGCCTATTCTCCTTTAGGTTTTGGTCGCCTAACCGGAAAATATAGAGGAGGTCATAATTTAGATAAAGCACGTTTGACTTTGTTTCCCAACATGGCGCGTTACAACAGCGACCAGTCCATCGAAGCGACAGAGCAATATTATCAAATAGCCCAAAACCATGGAGTAAGTTTGACACAAATGGCGCTTGCCTTTGTAAATACTCAGCCTTTTTTAACCTCGAATATTATTGGTGCAACCACTGTAGAGCAACTTCAAGAAAACATCGACAGCATTGACCTTACACTTTCTAAAGAACTTTTAAAAGAGATCGAAGCTGTGCACAAGCAGATTCCAAATCCCGCACCTTAGGCACTTAAAAGACTATAAAATTAGAGATGGAATTGCTTCTATCAGCTTTTGGGTTGGAAGTTCTTCGGGGTTTCGGTAGAGCTCATCGGCCTCTTTATACTCTACCAATTTCCCTTCGTGCATAACCATTATTTTATCTGAAATGTATTGGACAACCGAAAGATCATGGGAGATGAATAGATAAGAAAGCTTCAATCGTTCTTGTAAATCATTCAGCAAATTCAATACTTGTGCCTGAACTGAAATATCCAGGGCAGCAACCGATTCGTCACAAATTAGGACTTTGGGTTCTACAGCTAAGGCACGGGCAATAACAACGCGTTGCCGTTGCCCTCCCGATAATTCGTGTGGATAACGCTCGAAGAAAGTAGCATCTAAACCAACCTGTTCTAGTAACGACAATACTCGCTTTTTTTGTTCCGATTGTGGAAAAATACGATGCGCTATAAGCGGTTCTAGAATAGCATTTCCAATCTTTTTTTGAGGATGTAATGCAGCATATGGATCTTGAAAAATAAACTGAACATCTCTACGTAACGTTCTAATTTGGGCTGGATTTAAATCCTTTAGCGCTTGTCCTTTGTAATGAATTTCACCAGAAGTAGGTTTGTCTAAATATACCAATGCCCTTCCTAAAGTCGATTTACCACAGCCAGAGGCACCCACCAGCCCAAGAGTTTCTCCGGGATAAAGATCAAAAGACAAGTCGCGTACCGCAGTAAACTGTTCTTTCTTTCCAAACAACCCATTGGAAGAAGTGTAGGTTTTATAAAGGTTGCGAACCGAGAGTATGGGTTCTTGAGTATATAATTTTTCCAAACGCAGGCTTCGTTCTCGAGGGTCTACAATTTCATTAACCACTAAAGCATCACTATAATTTTCTATTGTTGGCAATTTTTTTAGACGCTGATTAGGAGTTGGACGTGCCTGAATTAAGGCCCTGGTGTAGCGTTCTTTTGGAGTTTTGAAAATTTCAGCGGGTGTTCCAGATTCAACCACCTTCCCTTGATAAAGCACCACGATCTTATCGGCAAGTTGAGAAACTAAAGAAAGGTCATGCGAAATAAACAATACACTCATTTGAGTTTGCTTTTGTAATTCTTTTAAAAGATCTATTATTTCTTTTTGAACCTGAACATCAAGAGCGGTTGTTGGTTCATCGGCAATGAGTAATTTGGGTTCATTCATCAAAGCCATTGCAATCATAACCCGCTGTTTTTGACCTCCACTAATTTCGTGTGGATATGCGCTGTAAATACGTTCTGGATTTGGAAGTCTGACACGCTCAAAAGCTTTAATAACTTTGTCCTTTCGTTCTTTAGTTGAAAAATGATTTTTAAAATGCTGCTGTATGATTTCATCAACTTGAACACCACATTTCATGGTTGGGTTTAAAGAAGATTGCGGTTCCTGAAACACCATACTGATTTTATTGCCTCGAAGTTGTTGCCATTCTTTTTCTGTTAAATCTAAAAGAGGAGTTTGTTCAAATAGCATTGTTCCAGAATCGATTTGGGTTTTATTTTTGGGTAATAGTCCCAAAAGTGATAAAGCGGTTAACGATTTCCCGCTCCCCGATTCACCCACCATAGCTACGATCTCGTTGGGGGCAATGGAAAAGTTGATATTCTTTATAATCGATTTATTATCAATAGAAAGCGAAAAATCAGCTACTTCAATGATGTTGTCTTTTTTTATCGTAGCCATATAATTTCTTCAGATTCAAGCAAAGGTTCATTTTTAAAACGCAAAACAACCTGAGCTATAGTAACCACATCTTTTTCACAGTAGGTTACAATGCGATCTATATTTTTTTCTTGATAATATACTCGGGCAACTTCACTGCCATCAATATCATCTTTTGGAGAGGGAATACCCAAAACTTCTGCCAATAACTTTAGAGCGGTATAGTGTTTAAAATCTCCAAAACGCCATAAATGCATGGTATCGATATGTGGAACCTCCCAGGGTTTTTTCCCAAATAGGTTGAGGCTTTTGGGTAAATCAATACTATGAATAATCATCCGTCTTGCGATGTAGGGGAAGTCAAATTCCTTTCCGTTATGCGCGCACAGGACATGAGTTCTTAAATTAAAATGCTTATCAAGTAATTCTTTAAATTCAATTAGAAGCTGTTTTTCTTCTCCAAAAAAAGTTTTAATTCTAAAATTCCGTCCTTCAGTTTGAGACACAAAGTACCCTACGGAAATGCAAACAATTTTCCCAAATTCAGCCCAAATCCCAGCCTTTCCATAAAAGGCTTCTGGACTTTCCTCCGCACCTCTTTGGTAAGCCGATTTTTGTGCCCACAGCTCTTTTCGATAGGGCGAAAGCTCATCAAAATGCTCCTTTTCGGGAACTGTTTCAATGTCTAAAAACAGAATTTTTGTTAAATTAATTTTGTCCAGCATTCTCTAGCATTTTGTAGGCTTCTTCTACATACAAATGGAATACTTTTGGAAAAGGAGCGCCATTTGTTTTTTGGGTAAGATGTCCCAAACGAACAACAATAAGGTTGTCTTCTGGAATTACAATTACGTATTGTCCTAAGTGTCCTCGCATGGCAAAAAGGGGCTTCCCATCGATTTCAGATAACCACCAGCCATAACCATATTCTGGACTCTTTTCAAATCGGGGACGCGTACTCAAAGCAACATAACTGGAATCAATTAATTGTTTTCCGTTCCATTTTCCGTGATCTTTATAGAGCTTCCCAAAACGTGCAAAGTCTTTAGCATTTGATGCAAAACAACAAAATGCTTTTTCCATTCCATTAGCTTCACTATCGATCTGCCAAAGCGCATCTTCTTTTGCCCCCATGGGTTTCCAAAAACTCTCTGAAAAATATGTACTTAGATTTGAGCCAACTGCCTGGCTAATCACCATTCCTAAAAGTTGGGTATTTCCACTCAAATAAAGATATTCTTGCCCAGGTTTTCCAGTAATTTTTCTGTTACGCAAAAGATGCTGTAAATCATCTGTAAAGTAAGACGCTGTAGTTACATTTAAGGGATTGTAATATTCTTCAGTCCAATCGAGACCTGACGCCATACTCGCTAAATCGCCAACGGTAAGTTCGGCGGCAAGCCCTTCATTGAAATTTTCGAAAAAATCCCCAACCTTTTGATTTATACTTTTGATTTTTCCCTCTTCAATTGCCTTCCCCAACATTCCGGTGACCATGCTCTTGGACATCGAAAACGAATTACTTTTGGAGGTGTCCGAATAACCATCATAATATTTTTCATAAACAATACTATCATTCTTAATGATCAAATAAGCAACACTTTTGTATTCTTTATGGGCTTTTAATAGACGTTCTGTAGGCTCAATCGTATTATAGTCTTTATGAAGGGGCCATTCTTGTGGCTGTTCAGCAGCTTCAACAGTTCGGTTGTCGAACACCTCATAATCTTCCAGAAAAGCAGTTTTGTGACCTGTACCGTATATTTTATAGAGACCCGGTATGACATAACTGTAGGGACTTATATAGAGGAGAGCAAATAAGAATACTAGGGCACTGAATACAACTTTTAATAATTTTTTCATAAATGTAATGGTTAGTCGTTTTAAATTTAGTTTTTCGTGTCAAAAGGAAGTTCTGTTTGAAAAGGAAATCCTTCCTTTTCTAGGAGCCATTTTTTCTTGTCTAGTCCAGATGCAAAGCCTACCAAACTTCCGTTACTTCCAATAACACGATGACATGGTACTGCCACCAAGATAGGGTTTTTTCCTATAGCTGCTGCAACTGCTCGAACAGCTTTGGTGTTACCGTATATTTGCGCTACTTCTAAATAGGGAAGTGTTTTTCCGAAAGGAATTGTCAGGAGAATCTTCCAAACCTGTTTTTGAAATTCAGTCCCTTTTGGATTCATCAGAAAAGTAAATGTCGTTCGATTCCCCTCAATATATTCTTTAAGTTGTTTTACACTTGCCTCAAGAACCTTTGGAATAGACTGCTTTTTTATCGGCTGTTCTTCTTGAATACTAAGGGTCTGAACACCTTCAACATCTCCTGTTATTTCGATTATCCCTAAAGTACTTTTGAATTGAACAGATTGCATTTTTATTTGGGTTTAAAAGCATAAAGCTAATAAGAATAGATGAGTAAACCCAAATTCAGTTCAAACGCCGTTTCGATATTTTTGATTTTAGTAAAATCTTTCAGCATTATAATTTGTTGCCAGTTTAAAATATTTTAATATTACTAGTCGAATCACTACACAGCTGATCGAGTAGTGTTCAAGATTCGATTATGTCAGAAGATGATTGCTAAGGATTTTAATACTCAATATTAGAGAAAATATGATGAATTTTAAATGGCAGGGTGTCATGCCCGCTTTAACGACCCAGTTTGATGCACAGGAGCAATTGAATTTAGATGCTTTTGAATTGAATTTAGTTGCACAAATAGAAGCGGGTGTCCACGGAATTGTTTTAGGAGGAACTTTAGGCGAAGCAAGTACATTAACCGCCGCCGAAAAAGTATTGCTACTTAAAAAAGCTCAGGACGTTATTTCGGGTAGAATTCCAGTAATTATTAATATAGCTGAACAATCAACTGCAGATGCTATTGCAGCAGCTCAAGCAGCCGAAGCTAACGGTGCTGATGGATTGATGTTACTCCCACCAATGCGATACAAAGCAACAGATGAAGAAACGGTTCAATATTTTGCAGCCATAGCTCAGTCGACAAAACTTCCAATCATGATTTACAACAACCCGGTAGATTATAAGATTGAGGTAACTTTAGACATGTTCGATGAATTACAACAGTATAAAAACATTCAGGCGGTAAAAGAATCTACTCGTGACATCTCTAACGTTACCCGAATGATCAACCGTTTTGGATCACGGTATCAGATCCTATGCGGTGTAGACACCTTGGCAATGGAGAGTTTAGTTATGGGAGCCGATGGATGGGTAGCCGGATTGGTAGATGCATTTCCAAGAGAAACCGTTGCTATATTCGCCTATACCAAAGCAGGAAAAATTGATGAAGCACTAACGATATACCGCTGGTTTTTACCTCTTTTAGAACTGGATATTTCACCTCAATTGGTGCAAAATATAAAGCAATGTGAAGTTGCAACAGGGATAGGCACGGGACACGTTCGAAAACCTCGCCTGATATTGAAAGGAGCAGAACGCATTAGCGTTCAGAAAATAATCGACACCTCTTTGGCTACACGACCGGATTTAGGAAACTATAAAACATGCTTATGATTCAAGGAAAAAGTGTAATCAACGGAAAAGAAGTTCAGTCCAAAAACAAAGCTTCTTTCTTTACCTATAGTGCAGAGACTAGTAAGCAATTGCCTCAGCAGTATGACAATGCTACTTTAGAAGACATCGACTACAGTTGTGAGGTTGCAGCGCATGTATTTGCGGAGTATGCAGCAACCAGTTCGACAAAACGTGCAGCTTTTTTATTACAAATTAAAACAGAACTGGAGCAAAATAAAGCTGCTATCCTTGCCCAATATCAGATAGAATCGGGCTATCCAGATGGTAGAGCCCAAGGAGAGTTTATGCGTACATTAGGGCAGATTCAAAGTTTTGCTGATTTATTAAATGAAGGCTCTTATGTAAAAGCAATTTTGGATGTAGGCATCGAAGGGGTTCCCGATTTACGTAAAATGCACTTCCCGATTGGACCAGTTGTTGTTTTTGGAGCCAGTAATTTTCCATTGGCTTTTTCAACCGCAGGAGGGGATACCATTTCTGCTCTAGCAGCAGGCTGCCCTGTAATTCTAAAAGGACATCCCTACCACGCAGGCACAAGCGAATTGGTAGCTCAAGCCATTCAGACTGCGATACATAAAAGTGGTCTTCCTGCTGGAGTTTTTGCACACTTGCATGGCGAATCAATTGGAGTTGGTCAACGTTTGGTTGAGCATCCCAGTGTCAAAGCTGTTGGTTTTACTGGAAGTTATAAGGCTGGAAAAGCACTCTATGATATCACTCAAAAAAGAAGAGAACCCATTCCTATGTTTGCCGAAATGGGCAGTGTAAACCCTGTTTTTATTTTACCGAATCGTTTGGCCTCAGACAAATCACTAGCGGTTGCCCTCGCCAATTCTATTCAAATGGGTACAGGGCAATTCTGTACCAATCCGGGATTAATAATCTTCAGTGGGCAAGCTTCAACTTCTTTTGTCGATCAGCTGGCTTCAGAGATTCTAAAGGGTGAGCCTACTGCTATGGTACATCCCAATATCAGTAGAAATTACGAACATCAATTACAACATTTAAAAAACCAAGGGGTAACGATTCACAGAGGGAGTCTAGAGGCTAATTGTCCAGCTTTGGGGGTTATTTCTGCTGAAGAGGTTTTGAAAAATACAAATATTTTGGAAGAGGTTTTCGGACCTTCTAGCTTGGCTATTCATTGCGCAACAACGGAAGAATTACACGCAATTGCCGAAGTTCTTCCTGGACAATTAACCGCAACGATTCTAGGAGAAGCTGAAGAACTAAACGACAACAAACAACTGCTTGACACGGTTCAACAAAAAGCGGGTCGTTTGCTCTTCAAAGGTGTGCCTACTGGAGTTGCTGTTACACCTTCAATGAATCATGGTGGGCCTTTTCCTGCTTCTACCGACAGTCGTTTTACATCTGTTGGAACCTCGGCAATTGAACGTTGGCTTAGGCCTGTATGTTTTCAAGATTGCCCTCGGCAATTACTTCCAGAGGCTTTGAAAGATGAAAACCCATTGCAGATTTTTCGAAGCTTAAACAAGCAACTTACAAAATCTACAGTATGAAAAGACTAATCTATATCGTTCTTTGTTTAGCCCTCAGTCTGGGCTGTTCTTCAATTGTTGAAGATCAACTAGTGCTACAAGAATGCATTGATCAATACGAAGCGTATGATTCTTATGATAGAGATGCCTTTCCTTTAGGTGATCATACCGAAGAGCGTTATCAAGCCGACTATGATTTTTATGGAACCTTACTTGAAAAAATGGCTGGGATAGCAGAAGCTAAACTTACTTCTGAAGGTCGAATTTCATTAAAACTTTTAAAGTTTTTAGTAGAAGATCACCGAGCAAATTTTGAATTCAAAACCCACCTGAATCCCTTATTATCCGATTCGGGTTTCCATAATAGTTTGGTCTACCGTGTTCGTACTCTGACTTCAAAAAAACAAAGTATCGACTACCTCAAAATGCTACAGGCTATTCCAGTGTTTGTGGATCAAAACCTTATTTTATTAAAAAAGGGGCTTGAATCGGGTGTATCTCAACCCTTAATTATTTTTGAGGGATATGAAAGTAGCTATGATAAACACATTACAGAAACGGTTGAGGATAATTTTTATTTTTCACCCTTTAAAAATCTTCCTGATCAATTTTCTTCCAATGAAAAGGATTCAATACTTGGTGTTGCGCATGCCACTATTAAAAAAGATGTGATCCCTTCTTTTCAGAAAATTAAATCCTTTTTTGAAACTGAATATTACCCTCAAACTAGAAAAGCTATTGGGGTTAGCCAAACACCAAACGGAGCAGCCTTTTACAAAGACAGGATAGCCTATTATACTACTTTGGGTATGACTGCCGAAGCGGTACATCAATTGGGATTGAACGAGGTTGCTAAGATTAAAAATGCCATGGAGTCGATTATTGAGGAAGTTGACTTTCAAGGAAGTTTCGAAGACTTTTTTGCTTTCTTAAGATCGGATGAGCAATTTTATGCGCAATCGGGAGACGAACTTTTGATGCGCGCTCGTGATATTGCAAAACGCTTGGATGAGCAACTCCCTAAATTTTTTAAAACCTTACCCCGAACCCCTTATGGAGTTGCAGCTGTTCCCGATGCAATTGCACCAAAGTATACTGGAGGACGGTATATTCCTACCCGTCCCAACAGTACAAATCCTGGGTATTATTGGGTCAATACGTACAACTTACCCAGTCGTCCCTTATACGTACTTCCGGCACTTACTGCCCACGAAGCAGTTCCCGGACATCACTTACAAATGTCCTTAAATTCTGAGTTATCAACCGAAATCCCAAGCTTTAGAAGATCCCTCTATTTGTCTGCCTACGGAGAAGGATGGGGTCTGTATACAGAAGCACTCGCTGGAGAAATGGGCATATATACAACACCTTACGAGCGTTTTGGTCAGCTTACTTATTCTATGTGGCGGGCTTGTCGTTTGGTTGTTGATACTGGAATTCACGCTTTTGGATGGAGTAAAGAACAAGCAGTTGAATTTATGACTGCAAACACAGCCCTTTCTTTTCATGAAATTAATACCGAGGTAGATCGTTACATTTCTTGGCCAGGTCAAGCCTTGGCTTATAAGGTTGGAGAATTGAAAATATCTGAGCTCAGACAAAAAGCAGAAGACGCTCTTGGAGATCAATTTGATATTCGAGAATTTCACAACATTATTTTACAAAAAGGAACCCTAACCCTTCCACTAATGGAAGAAGAAGTAACAGCCTATATTAAGCATGAATTGAATGAGTAGTATTACAAAATTCAGTTGTATTGACGGCAATACGGCTGGTAATCCTGTTCGTGTTGTAACGTCACCGACGCCAAAACTTGAAGGGAATACCATGATGGAAAAACGACTTCATTTTCTTAAAGAATTTGATTGGATTCGTAAAGGCTTGATGTTTGAGCCCAGAGGGCACGATATGATGAGTGGAAGTTTTTTCTTTCCTCCACAGCATCCCTTAAACGATGTCGCCGTTTTATTTATTGAAACGAGTGGATGCTTACCCATGTGTGGTCATGGCCTGATTGGAACCATCACGATTTTAATTGAACAGAAGTTAGTTTTACCAAAAGAAAAGGGTGTCCTTAGGGTAGAAACACCAGCTGGATTAATAACTGCGTCATATACCCAAGAAGCCGATAAAGTTACTGCAGTTAAATTTACGAACATCGCCTCTTTTCTCTATGCTTCGGGTCTTGAAGTACAGCACCCAGTATTGGGGAACTTAAAAGTTGATGTAGCCTACGGAGGAAATTTTTATGCGATTGTAGATCCTCAAGAAAACTTTAAGGGTATTGAAGATTATACAGCAGGAAAATTAATTGATTACAGCAAATCCTTACGGACTTTGATCAATGAGTTACAAGAATTTGTTCATCCAGAGGATTCGAATATTCAAGGATGCAGTCATGTTTTATGGGCAGGGAAAATACTTGATAAAACATCCACAGCTCGTAATGCTGTATTTTATGGAGAAAAAGCAATCGATCGTTCTCCTTGCGGAACCGGTACTTCGGCACGGATGGCCCAATGGTTTGCACAAGACAAACTAAAGCTTGGATCGAATTTTATTCACGAAAGTATTATTGGTTCTATCTTTAAGGGAACAGTAGAACAAAAAACAACAGTTGGTCCCTTTTCAGCAATTGTGCCTAGCATCGAAGGTAGCGCGCGTATAACAGGGTACAACACCATCCTTATTGATTCTGAAGACCCCTATGCAACAGGATTTCAAGTTATTTGATTTGATATGAAAAAGAAAGTAGTCGTAATCGGAGGAGGGATTGTAGGTCTATCTACCGCATTTTATTTGAGAGCAGAAGGACATGAAGTGGTTGTATTGGATAAGGGAACCCTTTCAGAAGGAGCTTCTTTCGTCAATGCAGGATATTTAACGCCAAGTCATATCATTCCCCTCGCTGCGCCAGGAATGATTTCTAAAGGGTTGAAGTGGATGTTCAATTCTTCCAGCCCTTTTTACATCAAACCCCGATTAGATGCTGATTTAATTTCCTGGGGTTGGAAATTCATGCGTTCCTGTTCTAAGGCCCATGTCCAACGTTCGTTATCTGTAATAAAAGACATCAATGTATTGAGTAAAGATTTGTATCACGAAATGCACCAATCCATGGATTTTGATTTCCATTTGGAAGATCGTGGTGTATTGATGGCTTTTAAAACGGCAAAGGCAGAAAAGGAAGAATTTTCTGTAATGCAAGCTGCCCAAGACTTGGGATTGGATGTTTCTTTGATTGGGCAGGATGAGGTCAATCAACTGCAGCCTGGGGTTACAATGAATATTGCTGGGGCGTATCATTACCGTTGTGATGCTCATACAACTCCGGGAGTTTTTATGCATCAGTTACGCGACAATATACTCACCAATGGAGTTTCTGTTCACACAAAAACTACTGTAAACGGATTTGAAGTTGTCAACAATCAAATTAAAAAAGTACAAACCGATCAAGGAGATTTTGAGGCAGATGAAGTTGTTTTTGCCGCAGGAGCCTGGACAGAAAAACTCCTAAAGCCTTTAAAAATTGCACTCTCTATTCAGGCAGGAAAAGGATACCGCATCAATGTAGAGGCACCAACTGGAATTACAATGCCGGCTATACTGATGGAATCAAAAGTAGCGGTAACCCCCATGCAGGGATTCACTCGTTTTTCGGGAACGATGGAGATTGCAGGAATTAACAACAGCATTCGGAGGAATCGAGTGCAGGCCATCGCCCAAGCATCGAGTCGGTATTATCAAGGAATAGCGATTGCGAAAGAAGATCAAGAACAGGCTCATTGTGGCTTGCGACCACTGTCTCCAGATGGATTACCGTTTATTGGAAGACATTCTTCTTGCTCTAATTTGGTTCTGGCAACAGGTCATGCCATGATGGGTTGGAGTTTAGGTCCAGGAACTGGGAAATTAGTGTCTGAAATTATTTCGGGTAAAAAAACATCCATGGACCTAACTGCCTTTGCACCTGAACGAAAGTACGGACTATAGCTTATAGGCAATACCGCCAGCAAGTGCTGGTGCTTTATAAATGTTTTTTCCACTCAACGGAATACTATACCCAAAGGAAGCGCTCCATTTTTTTGTTATAAAACAATTGATTTCTCCACCCAAATTGGTGACTTCAACATTATTTGCAAAAATACTACCGTTACTATTTTCGGCAGATAAAGAACCATTGAAAAAAGATTGAATCGTATTCAGGCGTGCCAAAAGCAAGAATTTATTTTTAAAAAGCTGAGACCCTGTTTCAAACCCCAGACGGATTTCATCAGAAAAACCATTACTCCTATTATTGACACCTACAGATGCTTTGGCGTAAAAAGAATGCTTTGCAATTTTAAACGAAGTTCCGGCTAAGACTTTCAAGATTTGATTGAATTCTCCATCCCCAGTTTGATAACTTCCATCACTTCCACCGGAATTATTTCCCGATGGAATCCCTAGGGTTAGGGAAGTGGCCATTACCCATTTCGGTCGTTTGAGAATTTGAACTTCTACCGCAAGATCGATATCCCCCAGACTGTTTACTGCTTCTCCAGATTGACCCGGATTGCCTGAAGTAAAGACTTGCTCGTTTTGATATACTCGGGTAAAAGGGATATAGCCAACCAATGTTATTTTGTCTGAAATACCATGACGTCCGTATACACTGGTCACAAAAATTCCACGAGTTGCGTTAGGGTCTAGAAGCCCCTGATCGGTGTAGTGTTGATCTGCCTCTAAAAACCAAGCGCCAACCTTATAGTATCCAGTCCCTTTTTTTTGAGTCCATTGCGCAGTTCCAAAAGTTATTCCAAGTAAAAAAAGACAGCCCAATAAGAAGATTTGTTTTTGCATGTTTTGGTAAAATTAAAAGATGGTTGAATCACCGACTTTTACATTAAAAGGCTTGCACCAGTATAGGATGTATTTGTAATCATTTATGTCGATTGAAGAAGGTAAAGTATAGCTGTGAGCTCCACTAAAAACAGTTACCTCTGCAATTTCATAGGATCCTGAAGTTGAATTAGGATTGTTCGAAAGGTATACAAAAAGACCAGGAAGCGCAGTTGAGGCCTCGTAGTCTTCGGCGATATCCAATACCAATTGCCCTGCATCATTTAAACCATATTCATAACTACCAGTAAGTACATAGCTAGATGTAGTTCGAATTGTCCCTTGAAAAGATTGAGGTGCAGTTACGACCACATCATCTCCAATTATAGTCGATGTATTTGTTGTAGAGTCGGTAACTGAACTAGTTGAGGTAGCTGTATTGGTAGTCGTTGTTCCTGTATCGGAAACTGTTGTGCTGGTGCTAGTACTGGAGTCTGTTGTAATTGAAGATGTTCCAGAAGTTGTACTAGTTGCCGTTTCTGTTATTGTAGCAACAACTTCCTGCACAGGAAAAGAAGTTTCGGCAGAAATAGTAGTGCCTAAGGCAGTAACAACACTAACCTGAATCGTGGCCAAACCGTCTTGGGTTGCAGTAGCAAAACCATTATCATCTATAGTGAGAGCATCGGGAGGAGACACGGTCCAAATCAAATTGGGATTGACAACGGGAGTACCACTGGTATCGAAATATTTAGCAGTAAACTGAAATTTTTGCCCCACCTTAATGGAGATAATCTGGGGCGAAGTAATTCGTAGGGTTGGGTCTACATAATCGTCTGTGATATCGGTTCCAATGCAGCTCAAATACAATATGCAGCTGATAAAAAGCAGTATTTTTTTATACATCGTAAAAATTTGGGTATTACTAATGTATTGAAAGAAATCAAAAAGAATGCCAGATCACATAATTTTAACAAAAAGACCGTGGACTATCCCAGTATTCGAACAGCATCTTTGGCACAATAAGTTGCAATGAGCGATGCTCCAGCACGCTTAAAAGCAATCAGTTGCTCGTACATAATGGCGTCGTATTCGATCCAACCTTTGGCCGCAGCGGCCTTGAGCATAGCATATTCACCACTAACCTGATAAGCAGCTAGGGGAACATCTATATGGTTACTTAAATCTCGAATGATATCTAAATAGGCTATTCCTGGCTTAACCATTACAATATCGGCACCTTCTTCGATGTCCAATTCAGCTTCTACAAGCGCTTCCTTTCGGTTATGGAAATCCATCTGATAGGTTTTTTTGTCCCCAAATCCAGGAGCAGAATCGAGTGCAGATCGGAAAGGACCATAGAAACCGGAAGCGTATTTGGCGCTATAACTTAAGATTCCCGTATTGTGAAAACCTTCTTGTTCGAGCTGGCTTCGAATAGCCAAAATACGACCATCCATCATGTCACTCGGAGCGACAAAATCTGCTCCTGCCTCGGCATGCGACAAGGCCATTTGCGCTAAAACTTCTACCGTAGTATCGTTTACAATAACCCCTTTGTCTACAATTCCATCGTGCCCAAAAGAAGAATAAGGATCCAAGGCTACATCCGTCATAACAGTCATTTCGGGAACTGTTTCTTTAATAAGGACGATGGCTCTTTGCATCAAGCCTTCAGGGTTAAGTGCCTCTTTTCCTTTGTTGTCTTTAAGAGTGTCGGCTACTTTAACAAAAAGTAATACCGTTTGTAGTCCCATGCTCCAAAGCACTCGAACTTCTTTTTTCAAATGGTCTAAACTCATTCGATAATAGTCCGGCATTGAGGCGATTTCTTCTTTTACATCCGACCCTTCTACCACAAAAAGAGGAACGATAAAGTCGCTCGGTGCTAGCTGTTGTTCTCGAACCATACTTCTAATTGCTTCTGAACTTCGTAATCGTCTGTTTCGTTTTAATGGATACATGGATAGGTGTTTTAAGTACGGTCTTCATTCTCATCAGCAATCCCATCTAAGAATTTGTCTAATGTATTGGTTTCGGTTTCTTCAGAACTTGTGAACGATTCTAGTTCGGAATCTTGTTTGGGTTTTTTCATAGTTCCCAAGGCCATCATCAGCATGGATGCTAAAATTACAACCAATAACACTTGTTCGTCGATGATCGAACCGGAAGTGTTAACAAAGGTAACTTCTTTGATTTGAAGGAATAATAAAATACTGATCAAACCTCTAGGCGACATATATACCAGAGGGGAAGGTTTTATTTTAAAGGTAGTAACGATAAAATACAGATAGCGAATCAGAAGCATAATTCCAAAAATCAGCACTCCATAAATAAAAGGGGCGATGGAAGAAAATTCGACTAAGCTAATTGAAAAACCAAAAAACAAGAAAAAGAAGGTTTTTACTAAAAAGGTAGATTCTGCGGTCAGAATATGAAATTCATGTAATCCTTTTTCAGACTGATTCAAGTCCAAATAGCGCTGCATAAAACTGGGGAGGAGGGCTTTGACATTGCTTAAAAACAAACCAAAAATAAAGATGGTTACCAAGGCGGGTAAGTGGAAAAACTTCCCAAAAGCATAGACCAATACAAGTAATGCTAGAATGAGGAAAAACTTGACGTGGTGTTCAATTTTCTGTAAGAGCTGAAAAAGGAGGTAGGTGATGATCAACGAAACTACAATTACACCAATGATTTGCAATCCTAAAGCGACTATAGATTCTGCACTAATCAAGGTTTGATTCGACTCGAATTGTCGAATTGCATAGTTGAAAACCATAATTCCTAAGATATCAGAAAACGTAGATTCATATACTACAAATTCTTTTTCTCGATTCAAAAGCCCGGCAGCAGAAGGAATTGCAACAGCACTGCTGATTATTGCAAGCGGAATCGCAAAAATGACTGCCGTTTTGTGTTCAAGATTCAAGAGGTTTTCAAAAGCCCAACTCACGGCGATGATGTTGAGGATTAAAATAAGGGCAGCTGCAAAAAAGCCTTTGAGAATTACAGGTAGTTTTTCTTTTTTAATATCAAGTTCTAATGCACCTTCTAGCACGATTAAAATCAGACCAACCGTCCCCAAAACGGGGATTAATTTATCTAAAAATCCAAAATCAGTAAAACCGTAAAGGTTGGTTGCTGTTCGAATGATGATCCCTGTAAACATCAAGAGTATAACTGAGGGGAATTTCGTTTTTCTTGCGATAGCATCAAAGAGGTAAGAGAAAACCACCAGAAGAGGAAGTACGATTAAAATCGATAATGTATTCATAAGAATTTGGTTTTTCTAAAGGTTAATTTAGTGAAAAGCTATCGATTTTTAATTTATGAAATCCAGTTTTTAGGTTTCCTGATTACCTGCATGAGTTCAGCCTCTGGCGAATTTTCTTCCGGATGATGATCGTAATGCCACTGAACCTTAGGCGGCAAACTCATCAATATACTTTCAATTCTACCGTTTGTTTTCAAACCGAAAAGGGTGCCTTTGTCGTGAACTAAATTGAATTCTACATAGCGGCCTCTTCGTATTTCTTGCCACTTTTTTTGTTCTTCGGTATAGACAAGATCCTTCCTGCGATTTAAAATCGGTAGGTAGGCTTCCAAAAAATTATCAGCTACATCGGTAACAAAAGCATACCATTTTTCAAGCGAATATTTTGGGGTAGGTTTCAAATAATCAAAAAATAAACCACCTAAACCTCTTGCCTCGTTTCGGTGGGTATTCCAAAAATAGGCATCACATTTTTTCTTGTATTCTGAATAAAGTTTTGGACCGTGTCGGTCGCAAGCATTTTTACAAGTTTGATGAAAATGAACAGCATCTTCTTCAAACAAATAATAGGGGGTAAGATCCAGACCTCCCCCAAACCATTGATCTACGATGTTGCCGTTGAGGTCATACATTTCAAAATACCGCCAGTTTGCATGCACAGTCGGTGCCATTGGATTTTTTGGGTGTAAAACCAAGCTGAGCCCACAGGCATAAAAAGAAGCTTCGCTTACATTCAAATGCGTCTGCATACTCTCCGGTAATGTACCGTGAACGCCTGAGATATTAACGCCACCTTTTTCAAATACAGCTCCGTTTTCTAATACGCGGGTTCTTCCACCGCCTCCTTCGAGGCGTTCCCAGAGGTCTTCTTTAAAAGAAGCACCTCCATCTGCTAACTCCAAAGCAGCAGTAAGGGTATCTTGAAGTTCACAGATGTATTTATAAAAAAGCTCTTTCATGCATGAATGTGTTTTAGCTTCCGTATTCTTTTACGGCATCAACAAATGCTTGCGCATGACTGACAGGAATATTGGGTAAAATCCCGTGCCCTAGATTTACAATATAGCGATCTTTTCCAAAAGCATCAATCATCTTCTTCACATCGCTTTTGATCTTTGGAATTGGAGACAGTAGCTGTGATGGATCGTAATTTCCTTGTAAGGTAATGTTCCCTCCAGATAAGTACCGTGCGTTCCTTGCAGAACAAGTCCAGTCTACTCCCAGTGCGCTAGCACCAGACTGAGACATTTCATTCAAGGCAAACCAGCATCCTTTTCCAAAAACAATTACTGGACACAGGTCTTTGACTGCTGATACAATCTGTTGAATGTAGGGCCAGGAAAAAATAGCGTAATCCTCTGGTGAAAGTAAGCCTCCCCAAGAGTCGAATATTTGGAGTGCATTAACCCCTGCTGCAGCTTTTGCTCTCAGGTAGTCAATTGTAGTATCGGTTATTTTTTGAAGTAACTCATGCGCCATTTCTGGTTCTTTAAAACAAAACTCTTTGGCTTTATCAAAGGTTTTTGACCCTTGTCCTTGTACAGCATAACACAATAAGGTCCAAGGGGAACCTGCGAAACCGATCAAGGGAACTTCATTATTGAGTTCTTGTTTGGTCATTTTGACTGCATCAATTACATAGCCTAAAGCCTCTTCAGCATGAGGTACAATTACCCGGTCTAGTTCTGCTCTGCTTCGAATAGGAGTAGGAATCCAAGGCCCTACATCTGCTTTCATTTCAACTTCAATATTCATTGCCTGCAAAACCACAAGAATATCGCTGAATAAAATTGCGGCATCCGGACCAATCTGACGAATCGGCATTACGGTAATCTCGGTTGCTAATTCTGGAGTTTGGCAACGGGTAAAGAAGTCATATTTTGCTTTTAGCTTCATGAAATCGGGTAAGTAACGCCCGGCTTGACGCATCATCCAAACGGGTGGGCGAGTAACGGTTTCTCCGGCTAGAGCTTTAAGAAATAAATCATTTTTAATCATGAGGGTAGCTGTTTTTTTGTTTGGTAAATCATATGCTCTACAGTAGGACTTGTGGCAATTACTATCTGTCTTTTTGATACGGGAAGCGCTTCCGCTGTGGTTGGACCAATACAGATGCAAACCGTCTGTTCGAGCTTGTTGTCTTGAAGAAAACTTTGAACCCCACTTGGGCTGTAAAAGAGCACAAGATCAAAATTACCAATAGCTTTTGGTTTCAAGACTGTTTGGTAAACTTCAATCGCCTCAAGTTTGATTTTGTGGAGCTTCATTTGAGCCTCTAAATCAGGTCTTCTTTCCTTTCCGCAGAAAAACACAAAAGTTTCATTTTTAGCATTTTTTACGATAAAATCAGCCAAATCGGAGGCATTTTCTTCAAAATGACTCACTTTTAGGCCATTTTTCTCTAATGCGGCTTTGGTCTTTTTGCCTACACAATAACACTTTTTGTTTTTCAAAAGGAGATTGAAATCAGTTTTCGAAAAAACGGATTGCACTGCATTTTGACTAGAGAAAAGCAGGGTGTGTTTTGCGTCGGAATAGGTAAAGGGAATTGCTTTTGTTTCTATAAAATTTCGTTCCGTATAGCGAGCTCCTAATTCAATCATTCTGTTTTTTTGAATCGGCGAAAGGACTTTAGTCGATAGAATTTTTAAAGGATTGTTCATGAAGAAGATTTGAATTCCTGAAGTAAGGTATCTGCTCCTTTTTTAAGCAAGTCGTTTGCGAGTTCAACGCCTTTTTTTTGAGCGGTAAACTTTTCAAAGGTTTCCGAAACAAGAAACTTTCGTTTTCCATCCAACGAAAAAACACCGCCATTAAAGCGAACCTGATTTCCTTCTAAAGTTGCAAGTGCTCCGATTGGTGCAGTACAACCCCCTTCTAGTGTTCGTAAAAAATCGCGTTCCATCTGTGTGCAAAGTGCAACATCTGGTCGATTGAATTGCTGTAGGACATCAAACATTGATGTGTCGGTAGTTTTACAAACTACCATAAGCGCTCCCTGGGCAGGTGCCGGGATCATCCAATCTAAGATTTCAACTTCCTCTGAATTTGTGTTGAGGCGAACCAATGCAGCTTCAGCAAAAATTGCTCCGTCCCAAGGTTCATTTTTTAATTTAGTCAAACGGGTTTGTATGTTTCCTCGTAAAGGAACGATGCTGTGATTAGGATAGTGACCGAGCCATTGCGCCTTTCTTCTTAAACTCCCAGTTGCAATTGTTGCAGGGTTTTCTAAAGTCACGGCTCTGGCTTTTTTTACAAGAACATCCAAAACTGGGCCTCGTTCCAAGACTGCTGCCTGTTGGATACCATTGGGTAACTGGGTAGGTACATCTTTCATGCTGTGAATGGCAATATCAATTCTATTATTCAGTAAAGCAGCATCAAGTGTTTTTGTGAAAATACCAACAGTGCCCATTTCGTAAAGCGGTTGAATTAGGTCCAAGTCACCATCGCTTTTAATCGGAATCAATTCGGTAGTAAAACCCTCGGCATTCAATAAATCTTGAAGGGTATGGGCTTGCCACAAAGCCAATGCACTCGCTCGTGTTCCAATGCGAATCAGCTTATTCATGGGCTTTTATATCCAGTTGAAAAACTTCTTGAATTACATCTAGTGTAGTGTTGGCTTTGCTGGGATTTTCTTTGAGGTAATTGGCGAGCTGTCCAGTTATTTTTTGAATCATTTGATCAGAAACACTCACTGCTTCTGGTTTTAAAACCGCTTTCTTCTCTTGGTTTTTAATTTCAGAACTTTGTTGAGCTGTTAGTTTAGCCTTCAGCGCACGCAATGCTGGTGCATATTGTCGATGCTCTAACCACTGCAAAAACTCTTCTTTGACTTCCTCTAAAATTGCTTCTGCTTGAGGAATGTATTGTCGTCTATCTTCTAATGCTTTGTCCGTGATTTGTGAAAGCGCATCTAAATTAATTAGTGTTACCTGTTCTAGCTCTTCAACATTCGGATGCACATTGCTTGGGATCGAAAGATCAAGAATTAGAAGGGGTGTGTCTTTATGAATAATGTCTTTTGAAATGGTAGGCTGTTGCGCTCCCGTTGCAACAATTAAAACATCTGTTTTTCTGATCTCCGTAGGTAATTCTCCGTATTCTTTAACCAAGACATTGAATTTTCCTGCTATGTGTTTGGCTTTTTCGTGGGTTCGATTGATCAATACAATATGATCATTTTCTGTGTGTTTGATTAAGTTCTCACACGTATTCCTACCGATCTTTCCCGTTCCAAAAAGTAAAATATTTTTTTCTGAAATTTCTTCAATGGTATTGATGATGTATTGAACCGATGCAAATGCAACAGAAGTAGCTCCACTCGAAATCTTCGTTTCGGTCTTGATACGTTTACTTGCTTGAATAACCGCGTTTACTAACCGTTCCATAAATCCATGCCCCATACCGAGCTTTTTGGATCTAAAAAAGCCCTGTTTCAATTGGCCAATTATTTCGAAATCTCCAAGAATTTGACTGTCTAATCCTGTCCCAACTTTAAAGATGTGGTGAAAGGCAGCCTTGTTTTTATGAGTATACCCAATTTCATTAAACACAGCTAAACTTCCTTTGGAATGCTTACACAACAAATTAATCA
>CBFHHG010000002.1:0-880 GCA_965655585.1 Candidatus Arcticimaribacter sp.
AGAACAACATCTGTTTGGTTTTTTCAAATTGTGTTTGCTTTTTTAATTCCAGAAATTTTAGTGCGCTTTGACAAACCTTGGTATGATTTCAAAAATGCATTTCCTTTAGATTATGATTTTTTCTTCAGTTGGAATTTAAACAGTTTAATCGCTAGTGGCGGGTTTGGCTTATTCATTCTCGTCTGGGGAATCGTATTGACCCTAGTTGTTGTTCCGGTAATGGTCTATTTCTTTGGAAAAAGATGGTACTGCTCTTGGGTTTGCGGTTGCGGAGGTTTAGCCGAAACTCTTGGAGATCCATTCAGGCACCTTTCGAATAAATCAATTGGGGCTTGGAAATTAGAACGTTGGTTGGTTCATGGAGTGCTTGCTTTTTCTTTACTTATGACCGGTTTTACACTATACTCCTACTTTTCTGGAGCACAGGTTGTTTTGGGAGTCAAAACACAAACAATTCAAAACATATATGGATTTCTAATCGGGTCTATTTTTGCCGGGGTAATCGGAACCGGTTTCTATCCAATCTTTGGAAATCGGGTATGGTGTCGATTTGGATGCCCACTCGCTGCCTACTTAGGGCTAGTCCAGCGCTTTAAATCACGTTTTAGAATTACAACAAACGGAGGGCAATGTATTTCCTGTGGTAACTGTTCTACCTATTGCGAAATGGGAATCGATGTTCGTGCTTATGCTCAAAAAGGTCAGAGTATTGTTCGTTCTTCCTGTGTGGGTTGTGGGATTTGTTCTGCCGTTTGCCCAAGAGGGGTTTTGAAATTAGAAAATGGCCCTTTAGAAAACAGAACCTTTTCTCCTGAGTTCCCATTAGGAAACACCTTAAAATAAAATTAGTTTTAGGATTAAAAAGCCTAAAACAATTAGT
>CBFHHG010000002.1:892-4281 GCA_965655585.1 Candidatus Arcticimaribacter sp.
AACAAAACTAGTATTCACAGTTCTCTTATGCATCGAATTAAAGTCATTATACCCGCCTATAACGAACAAGATTCTATAGGGTTTGTAGTTAACGATATTCCGCAAATAGTTGACGAAATCATTGTCGTGAACAACAATTCTACAGACAATACGGCAGCGGTTGCTCGTGCTGCTGGAGCCTCTGTTCTTAGTGAAAAAAGAAGTGGATATGGGTATGCTTGTCTCAAAGGCATTGATTACATCAACGGATTAGAAACTAAGCCTGATATTGTTGTTTTCCTAGATGGAGATTATTCTGATTATCCCGAAGAACTGTTACAAATTGTTGCACCCATACAAAATGAAACTGCAGCTTTTGTTGTCGGTGCTCGTGTTAAAGAATTGAGAGCACCGGGTTCAATGACACCCCAACAAGTATTTGGAAATTGGTTGGCATGTTTTTTAATGAAGGTTCTTTATAAATCAAAGTTTACCGATTTAGGACCCTTTAGAGGCATTCGATGGGACACCTTAGTAAGTCTTAATATGAGCGACAAAACCTACGGATGGACCGTTGAGATGCAATTAAAAGTCTTACAGAAAGCTATTCCATATCAAGAGATTAAAGTGAATTATAGAGAAAGAATCGGGGTTTCGAAAGTCTCTGGTACTTTAAAAGGAACTATCTTTGCAGGAATAAAAATTATGGGGTGGATTTTCAAACATTACATATTTAGATAATTAAAATGGAGAATATTTGGCTATACCTTTCCCTGCTGTTGATGTTTTTATACTCAGTTTCTTTGATTCTGGTTTTATTTTATAGTCTTTCTCAATTAAACTTGTTGTGGAATTATATTCAATTCCAGAAGAAAAAAGAAAAACCTGCCGTTTTAGACATTAGCAATCCCGAAAAAGTTCCATACGTAACCATACAACTTCCTGTTTTTAACGAGCTCTATGTAATGGAACGCTTGTTAGAATGCATCAATCTGATCGACTATCCGAGAACAAAATTAGAAATTCAAGTATTGGACGATTCGACGGATGAGTCCGTAGAACTTACTCGTACTTTAGTCGCTGATCTACAAAAGGAGGGACTCGACATTAAACAAATCAGAAGAAAAGATCGAGCTGGCTTCAAAGCTGGAGCCCTCAAAGAAGGTTTGATCACCGCTAAGGGCGAGTTTATTGCAATTTTTGATGCAGATTTTTTACCGCAAAGCGATTGGCTTTTACAAACTGTTCCACAATTTGAAAACCAAGAAATTGGTGTCGTTCAAACCCGTTGGTCCCACATAAACCGAGATTATTCAGTGCTTACACAAATTCAAGCATTTGCTCTAGATGCTCATTTTACACTCGAGCAAGTTGGCAGAAACAGTAAGGATCACTTTATGAATTTCAATGGTACAGCTGGAATATGGAGAAAAACATGCATTATTGACGCAGGAAACTGGGATGGCGATACCCTGACCGAAGATTTGGACCTGAGCTACAGAGCCCAGTTGAAAAATTGGAAATTCAAATATCTTCAAGACGTTGAAACCCCTTCAGAGCTACCCGTAATGATGAGTTCGATTCGTTCACAGCAATTCCGGTGGAACAAAGGTGGGGCAGAAAATTTTCAGAAAATGGCAAAGAAAGTCGTTCGGTCTAAGAACATAAAGCTTTCTACCAAACTACATTCTGTTCTACATTTACTCAACAGCACCATGTTTCTTAATGTGTTTTTTGTAGGAGTTCTTAGCATCCCTATGTTGTATATCAAAAACGAGTGGGGCCACCTAAGTCTGTATTTCGATCTTTCTAGCTTCTTTATTGTAAGCACGCTAATCTTCTTTAGTTGTTATTGGGTCCTCTACAAATATAAGAAGGGTGGTGGGCTGCTTAATTTTTTAGACTACATTAAACTTTTTTTTACCTTCTACACCATTGCTATGGGGTTTTCGTACCACAACTCGCTTGCGGTTTTAGAAGGGCATCGTGGGAAAAGAAGTGATTTTATTCGAACGCCAAAATTCAATATTAAGACCCTAAAAGATTCTTGGAAAAAAAAGAAATACACCTCAAAAAAAATATCGAAAAATACGCTAGTAGAAGGGCTTCTGACGCTCTACTTTTTATTTGGTATGTACAGTGCTTTTGTGGTAGGAGAAGCAGGTGATTTTGGATTGTTCCCGTTTCATCTGATGCTCTTTATTGGGTTTGGATTTGTATTTATAAATTCATTTAAAACTCAGGGCTGATGATTGGTGGGAGGAGCTTCAAAAAGGTTCTCCAGGTCACACCAATACTATTGAGTGTGTTGGGATACTATTTCTTGGGTTTTGAAGTTGATCGAGCACAGAGCCTCATCCTCATTCCACTTTATTTAACCCTTTTCTTTTGTAGTTACCCTTTAATTTTTAAAAACTACTCTTTAAATCAAGTATTAGGAATTGGGATACTATTCCGTTTAATTTTCCTTGTATCGACTCCCCTACTATCCCAAGATTTTTTTCGATTCCTATGGGACGGGATGCTTTTGTCGAACGGACTAAATCCCTATGAGGCAACTCCAGATTTTCTCAATCAAACTGCTCCCTTATTCTCAACTCCATTCAGTCAAGAACTTTACAAAGGCATGGGCACCCTCAGTGCAGAACACTATTCAAATTATCCTCCAATAAATCAATTGGGTTTTTACCTAGCCTCACTCATTGGTGGGAATTCTATCCTAGCCAATATCATCAGCATTCGTGTGCTGTTGATCTTAGCAGATTTAGGTGTATTTTGGTTTGGAATAAAATTACTAGACTATCTAAATCGCTCCAAAAAAAGAATTGGACTCTATTTTCTAAACCCACTGATTATTGTTGAATTGACAGGGAATTTGCACTGGGAAGGCTTTATGATATTCTTTTTTATTTTCGGATTATATTTAATTTTTGTGAAGAATAAATGGAAATGGGCAACAATTCCAATGGCTATTTCTGTTGCTAGCAAACTAATCCCACTCCTTATATTACCCTTGTTCTGGCGCTTTTTAAAACCAAAAAAAAGCATGCTCTTTGGCCTCCTTACTCTTTTGTGTTTGTTCCTATTTTTCATCCCGTTTTTCTTAGGAACTGACAGCCTAAGTCATTATCTCAATACCATCGGTCTCTGGTTCAATCGCTTTGAATTTAATGGAAGTATATATTATGTGATTCGAGCGATTGGATATGAAGTAAAAGGATATAACATCATTCGAAAATTAGGAGCAGTGTCGCCCTACATCATATTGGGTATCGTTGCTGTTTTTACTTTTATCAGAAACAACAAAACCCCACAAGCATTATTAACAGGAATGTTATTTTGCCTGAGTTGTTATTTCTTTATTGCAACTACAGTACATCCTTGGTATATTGTATCCTTGGTAAGTATTA
>CBFHHG010000002.1:4432-6756 GCA_965655585.1 Candidatus Arcticimaribacter sp.
CCGAAAAGAAAGCCTATTTCATCATTTTAAATAGGTTGATTTCGCGCTCATTAAGATGTCTCCATTTTCCGCGAGGCAAATCCTTTTTAGTCAGATGGGCATAGACAACACGGTCAACCTGCTCTACTTTATACCCCAACTTTTCAAAGATATGAAATATAGCGCGGTGGCGTTCTGTAGATAGCTCAACTCCGATTTTACGTTTGGTTTCTCCACGGATAAAACTCACTGCTTCAACATGGATTTTGTCAAATTTATCAACGACAACTCCATCTCTGATTTTCTCAAGATCAGACTGAACTAAATTCTTATCTAAAACAACTTGAAAAACTTTATTTACTCCTCGAGCTGGGTTTTTAAGTTTGATCTTAAGCTCGGTATCATTGGTAAACAAAAGTAAACCTGTGGAAGTACGGTCCATTGAATTCACGGGATCAATACGGTAGGAAGTAGCATTGTCTATAAGCTCGATTACGTCTTTCTTGTAGGTGCCTTTTTTAACAGAGGCGAGAAAGCCCTTAGGCTTATTCAGCAATACATAAGCGGGTTTGTTAGAAACAATTCGTCTCCCGTCATAACGCACATCATCACCGGGTTGCACCTGATACCCCATTTCAACAATAATTTTCCCATTGATCTTCACCATTCCCATGGCAATATACATATCTGCTTCTCGACGAGAACAAATCCCAGAATTAGCAATGTACTTGTTTAATCGGGTTGAACTCGCCGTTTTTTTCGGAGAAGGATTGTCTGACTTTGATACCATAGTGTGCGTTTGAAAACTGTTTGAACTTAGAGTGGAAACCGAACCAATACGATACTCAGTATGCCGGCTACAATAAGAGCTTTTAATAAATTATGCAGCCAAAGATACGTCTTTTGAGCCGGGGATCTCCATAAGATCAAAGCGATGAGTAATAAAAAAGGAATTGTGATTAAAAAATAGTACCACATACTATTCAAAACCTCTTTCTGTTCTAGAAGTAAAGCAATTGGAATGAACGTAAGAAGCACTAAAAAGGACAATAATATTTTAGTCGTTCGTTCTCCAAAAACAACAGCAATGGTTTTGTAGCCTCGAACCCAATCACCCTTAAAGTTTTCTAAGTCCTTAATGAGGTCTCGAATCAAGACAATTAAAAACAAAAAACTAGCGTGATAAAAAACAAGGCTAGAAAAATTTTTAAAATAGAGTGTAATCGCAAAAAAAGGGATGACCGCCAACACAACAGCAAAAACATTACTTGCCCAAAAATGTTTTTTAAGTAAGTGACTATACAACCAAATTCCAAAAATATAGGCTAGAAAAAAAGGAACCGTGCGCATAGAAACTAAGACCGATAAAATCAGGGTAAGCGCATTTAGTAATGCATAACAAAAAAGCTGAAAAGAAGCTGGAACTCGGTGTTCTAATAGATATTTATGCGGACGATTGATTTGGTCTTTTTCCGCATCATAAAAATTATTGATCAAGTAACCTCCAGCTATAGCAGAGGAGGTAGCAAGAACCAACATCAGTAGTTTGGAATCAAAAAGGATATGCCTCCAGTTGCTGTGGGGTGCAAAAATATACCGCGCACTCAGATACTGTGCAACAATAATAGTGGTTAGTGTATAGCCTCGAACTGAAGCAAATAATGCTAAAATTTGTATTCCAAAGCTGGTGATATGTTGTTTTTTGAAAAGCATGGCTTTTCTAGAAATTATAGACTACTTCTATTCGATGCCCTTGCAAGGCTTTCTGCGCTTTTTCAAAATCCTGTGCAAATCCAAGGATATATCCGCCGCCACCAGATCCACACAATTTAAGATAGTAATCATTCGATTCAATTCCTTGTTTCCACAGCGCCCGGAATTCTTCAGGAATCATGGGCTCAAAATTATGAAGTACTAAATTCGATAATTGCTTGATGTGAAAGAAAAGAGAAATTATATTTCCTTTTAAAAAGTCATCAACACAAGCATCTGTATAATTAATAAACTGATCTTTCATCATTTTACGAAAGGGCTCTTGCTTCATGTTCTCCATGAAAATAGAAACCATAGGAGCCGTTTCTCCAACAACACCGCTATCCAATAAAAAAACTGCACCCTTGCCTTCTGGGTTTTGAGATGGAATCCCAGTTGGTTCAATATGATCTTGTGAATTGATTAAAATAGGTAAACTCAAATAGCTGTTCAACGGATCAAGACCCGAAGATTTTCCATGGAAAAAAGATTCCATCGCAGCAAAAACAGTTTTAAGGTGTTGTAGCTTTTCTTTGGTTAAATTCTCTAAAACGGTAATTTTATCCAATGCATACTGATCGTAAATTGATGCA
>CBFHHG010000002.1:6785-10927 GCA_965655585.1 Candidatus Arcticimaribacter sp.
GCCCTGTGGTATGCTGCTATCAAAATACATATTATTTTTTAAGTCAGATTCAAGACGGACCCAGTCGAACGAAACAATGGTTTCGGGGAGCGTCTTTAAATATGCGCAAAAAGCATTGAGTTTTTGGTGGGAATCTAAGGTGTCTGGATCGTTGGATGTCTTTAGAGCACCTCTATAAAAATTATAGGGAATGGATAATCCTTTGGAATCTTTGATGATTCCATATTCTCCGAAGAGTAAAATTTTAGCGTAGAACAAAGGGCCTTTCATGTGCTTGTAAAGTTATAGTTTTTTAGCGCCAATACCAATTTGATCTTCAATGAATTGATTCTTTTGGCAGTAGCCGGCCAATTCTTCTTTTATGAATTTAAGAACAGTACTTTGTTCTGATTTTGGATAAAGCAAATGAACATTGGCACCAGCATCGAGTGTAAAGCACAAGGATGACTGTGTTTCTTCGCGATAAGCCCAAACTTTATTTAAAACAAGCAAGGTGTTGGGGTGCATTAGAATAAAATAGGGTTGTGATGCCATCATCAAGGCGTGAAGAGTCAAAGCTTCTGACTCCACCAAGGCAATAAAGGCCGGAAGGTCTCCTGATGCTAAAATTGTTTTTAGATCTTTGATATTTGTTCGCGCTTGCTCAAATCGAGCTGCTGCATAAGGATGATTCTTCATCAAGTCATGACCAAGCGTACTGCTGACCTTTTTTTGACCTTTGTCGATTAACAAAATAGTGTCCTGGTATTCCTGAAAAACAGGGTGTAGCTCAGAAGACAAAGGTGTTCCATACAAGTCCGAACTCCCCTCGATCACATCTGAAACTCCCCAACTCACCATGGGTCCCTGGACACTGCGTGCTGCACTTCCAGATCCTAAGCGTGCTAAAAAAGAGGCTTTCTTTAAAAAATAAGCCTCAGACATTGTTGGGTTTTCTGCTTTTTCAATGGACAAAATCCCGAGCGCGAGTGCACTCATACCAGAAGCAGATGAGGCAATTCCACTACTATGGGGAAACGAATTACTACTTTCAATAGTAAGATGATGATGCTGCACAAAGGGCACATAAGGCGCTATTCGTTCTAAAAAAAGAGCAATCTTGGAATGAAAACTCGGTGTAGGTTCTCCTTCAAAAGTAAAGTCAAAAGAAAATTTGGATGCTTGATTTTCTTTGGGCTTATACGCTACTAAAGTTTGCGTAACACATTGAGACAAAGTGAAACTTAAGGAAGGGTTTTGTGGATACTGAGCTCCAAATTTACCCCAATACTTTACTAAAGCAATATTACTTGGGGCCTCCCATTTAGAAGAACCAGAAGCTACTAATTTACTTTTTTGAATAAAATCTTTCTCACTGTCCATAGGGTGCAAAGATAAAGGATTCGTACATGACAAGAAAGCGATTTGCCATTCGGAATTTTGTATCTTAGTTTTTGATTTTATTCTTTATGAAAACAAAAAACCAAAAAAGAGTTGCCATCCTTTTTTCCATAGTCGTCTGCTTGATCATTGGTGGTATCGCTGGAAGCGTTACACAATCGGCTATTCCAGTTTGGTATGCAGGCCTTAACAAACCCTTCTTCACTCCACCGAATTGGCTTTTTGGACCAGTATGGACACTTTTATATGTTCTTATGGGCTGGTCTGCAGGGTGGATTTGGTCCTTTGGAAGCCATCATAAATGGGTGAAAACAGCACTGTATCACTTTGGAGCTCAGCTGACTTTAAACGCCATGTGGTCCTTAGTTTTTTTTGGTTTAAAAAATATTCTCGGTGGCCTCATTATCATTCTAGTTCTCCTCATTTTAGTTTTTTTAACCATCAAATGGTTTAAAGTTGTTAACAAAAGTGCAGCTTATTTACTCTATCCTTATTTCGGCTGGTTACTTTATGCCACAGCACTGAACATAGGGGTTTTTATCTTAAATTAATTTTAATTTATTCACTAGTTGTTTGTACTGCCCAAAAGTATAGCTTGTTGAAAAATAAGCTTTTAGAATATATCTTGAGAATGTATCTTTAAGAAGTATAACCTTTAATCATTCTTAATTATGTTTTCAAAATCAAATGTATTGGGAACCCTTTCGGGTTTTGTTATTCTATTTTTTCTTGGCTATTTATATTATGATATTCTTGCCAGTGACTTTATGAAAGAAGCCAGCAATCAGACAATTTCAAAAATTCCTGCTGATATGCTCTATTTAAGTTTAGGGCTACTCATTCAAGCTTTTAGTATGTCTACACTTTACCAAAAACTGACGGGACAGGAAGCTGGTCTGAGTTCTGGATTTAAATTTGGCGCATGGATAGGTGTCCTCGTTGGATTTGGAATGGGATTTGTTTGGTACGGTACTGCAGACATTTACACCCTTAATGGTCATCTAGTAGACGCCGTTTGGTCTGTAGTATTTTACGGACTGGTCGGTGCCGCAATTGGATGGACGCAACAAAAAATGAATTAAGCCTCCTTATCTAATTCTTTCTGGAAAATCTGTTATTAGAGCATCGACGCCAATTGTTATCATTCGCTCAATATCTTCAGGTTCATTTACAGTCCAGGGATAAACCATAAAGCCTGCCTCATGTATTTTTTCAACATTTACCTGGGTTAGGCTTTTAAAGTTTGGATTGATCGCAAATGCATCTAATCGTTTTGCGACTGGAATTGCATCGATTGGGTCATCTTCTGTCAACACAGCGATTGCAACTTTTTTATTTACTTTATGAAATTGGTCCAATTCATTCCAATCGAAAGAAGAAATAAAAACATTCTTTGCTTCCCAATTTGAAATTTCAAAATAATGCTCGATCAGGTCAGAGGTTAAAACGGCAGTTTGTGATCCTTTGAGTTCAATATTCAATTGGATTCTTCCGTCTATAAGGTCCATTACCTCTGTCAACGTAGGAATGGGTTCTTTTCCCAAAACACGGAATTGTTTTATTGAATCCAAAGACATTTGCTCTATATAACCAGTACCGTTGGTGAGTGCGTCTAAGGTCTTATCATGAAAAACAACCAATTCGCCTGTAGCACATCGGAAGATGTCAATCTCAACTCCATCGACACCGAGTTCCATTGCTTTGCTAATGGAGGCTAAGGTGTTTTCTGCAACATGACCGCGTGCCCCTCGATGCCCAATAACCAGCGTCTTAGAATCCGGAGCTTGACATGAAGAAACAAGAAGTGTCATGAGCAGTAGTTTTATTAGGTTTTGCATCAAAATATTTATTTAGTTAAAATCCAAAATTCCCAGGGTCGCATTCGATGTTCATAGGTGTCTGAAAGAATTTTTGTTTTTCCATCTTCAAATCGCTTAAAGATACCATTATACGGAGAGGTAAACCCAACATATGCCGCACTCATATTGGCAATAAATACAACCGTATCTCCTTTTTTGGTTCTCTCAAAAGCCAAAACATTTTCATCTCTCGAAGTAGAAAATCGCCTGTAGGTTCCTCGATCAGCTCCACTGTGAAGTGCTGGATGCTGAAGTTTCAATGCTCCGAGTTGTTTCAATAATTCAAAGGTTTTACCTGTTACTTTCGGGAAGCTGTCTTTTTCAAAAAAAAATAATCTTTTATCTAAATCGTATTCCATTCCACTATAAATAAGCGGCATTCCGGGAGATAAATAATCTAAGGCTAAGGCAACATCTGCTGCAGCACCAAAGCTTTCTTGCACAGTCCCATTCCAAGAATTCTCGTCGTGATTGCTTATAAAATTAACGACAATATTGCGATCGTTGTAGGTTTCTAATAGGTTCTTGATGTGTGTATCCCAATCTTTTACACTCTTTTTATTGTGTACAATATCTTTTAAGAGATGATGTCCTGGCCAATCATAGGAAGCGTCAAAAAGGTCAACCATCTCGATACCACCTGGATGATTAATATCTGTTTCTGCCAGAAGGAAAACAGGTTTTATTTCACGTAAAGCTGCAAAGGTTTTTTTATAAAACTCCATAGGAACTGCGTAGGCCTGATCAATTCTATAACCATCAATATTGACTTCCTGAACCCAATAAACCATTGCTTCTCGCATGGCCTGTCGCATGTCCATATTATCATAATTCAAATCCGCAACGTCGGTCCAACCAAAAGATGCTCCTGTAAAAGGATTGATGGGGTCTATAATTTCGCCC
>CBFHHG010000002.1:11152-17141 GCA_965655585.1 Candidatus Arcticimaribacter sp.
TTGATGGGCATTAACCAAAGAATATTCACTCCCATCTCTTGGAGCTTGGGTAAGTCTTTAGCAAATGCTTCAAAAGTTCCTTCTTCAGAGTACTGCCTAATATTAGCTTCGTAGAGTATTCCCTGAGCCAAATCACTTTTTGATATTGGGGTCAATTCACTCACCACAGGAGCAGCAGGCTCGTCGCAAGCGACGAATAGAATCATAAATAAAACACACAATATGTTTTTCATTTTAAAAGATTTTGATTCAAGATAAACTAAATTCTAGAAAAACCTATCCGTTGATAAATTATCAGCTACTCCTCGGGAGCAAGCTGCACTTTCAAGCCTTCTAATTCTGCAGCTATATGGATTTGACAGCCCAAGCGACTGTTTTCTTGTACGTGAAATGCTTCCGATAACATAGCCTCTTCATCCTCTGACTTTTCTGGGAGAATAGAATCGGAAAGCACATAGCATTGACATGAAGCACACATTGCCATCCCGCCACAAGTTCCTTCAACTGGAAGCTCATATGCTTTACAAACTTCCATTAAGTTCATTGCCATATCTGTGGGGGCTTCAACCTCATGGGTATTCCCTTCTCTATCGATGATACTAATCTTGATATCCTGACTCACAATATTTTTTATAATTAAGCTTCAATGTTAACGACTTCTTCAATCTGAGGAACGTATTTTTTAATTGTCATTTCAACTCCCGACTTCAGTGTCATCTGGTTTACTGAACAACCGACACAAGCGCCGTGCAACTGCACGCTTACAATCCGGTCGTCTTCAATGGAAACCAATGAAATATCGCCACCGTCTGCAGCTAAAAAAGGCCGAATTTCGGCTAGTGCAAGAAGAATTTTTTCTTTAATTTCTGTAGATCCCATGGCTTATTTTTTTACGGCTGAACAGCCAGACATTGTTGTTATTTTTACTACCTGAGTTGGAGGTAGTGTTTTGTTTCGATCGACAACTTGAGCAACCATATTCTGAGTGATCAAATGAATCGCATCGGCTACGGCACTATCTTCTTGAAGGGCTGCAGGTCTTCCTACATCTCCTGCCTCACGAACACTCTGTACCAAAGGAATTTCTCCTAAAAAAGGAACTTGAGTATCTGCTGCTAAGTTCTTTGCGCCTTCTTTTCCGAAGATGAAATATTTATTATCAGGCAACTCTTTTGGAGTGAAATAGGACATGTTTTCTACAATTCCTAAAACAGGAACTTGAATGCTTTCTTGTTGGAACATGGCGATACCTTTTCTAGCGTCGGCTAGGGCTACATTTTGCGGCGTACTAACAACTACTGCTCCACTGATTGGAAGTGATTGAACAATACTCAAGTGAATATCTCCAGTACCTGGAGGCAGGTCAATTAATAAAAAATCGAGTGTTCCCCATGCTGCATCAAAAATCATTTGATTGAGCGCTTTGGATGCCATAGGTCCACGCCAAATAACAGCCTGGTCGGGTTCTGTAAAAAACCCTATGGATAGTACTTTAACACCGTAATTTTCAATAGGCTCCATTTTTGATTTCCCATCAATGTTTATTGAAAGGGGTCGCGCACCCTCCATATCCATCATCGTTGGAATTGAAGGTCCGTAAATATCCGCATCTAAAATTCCAACCTGAAATCCCATTTGAGATAAAGTAACTGCAATATTAGAGGTCACAGTAGATTTACCCACACCGCCTTTTCCAGAAGAAATAGCGACAATTGAACTGATTCCGTTGATTGGTTGCCCTTTAATTGGAGCATCTACTTTAGGAGGAGCTTCAACCGTTATGTTGATTGTTATTTTTGCTTTTTTATATACCTGGGCGTGGATGCTTTTTAAAATTTCAACCTCAACTTTTTTACGGGCTTGAAGGCTCGGGTTTTTAAGCACAAGATCGATAACAACCTCATCTCCAAAAACATTGATGTTTTTGAGAGCTCCACTTGCTACTAGGTTTTGTCCTTCTCCTGGAGCGCTAAGTCCTTCGAGAACTTCTTGTACTGCCTGTTTTGATATATTCATTTAGGTTTCCCTTTTTTATATTGATTCTAAATTACAAATATACTGTTCTAAACTGAGATGGTGAAGATTTCTAAATCTTATGTTAGTGGTGGTAAATGGTCTGCAGGATTCCATAAACATTGATCGAAATTGAGTATTTTATTTTCCCTAACCTCAATCCCTTCGCTTTCCAGTAATTGTTGCATCAAATTAGTTCCTTCGAAATGTTGTTTCCCTGTCAGCAACCCCAATCTATTGACTACTCGATGCGCCGGAATATCTTCCTTCATGTGCGAAGCGTTCATTGCCCAACCAACCATACGAGCACTTTGTGGAGAACCCAAGTAACGTGCTATTAATCCATAGGAGCAAACACGACCGTGTGGAATCTTGCGCACCACCTCGTATACTCGTTCAAAGAAATTAAGCTCCTTAGCGACCATTGTTAGGGAAGGTTGAATTTTAAATAGGTGATTGGTTTCTTTTGTTCCAGGTATATACTTTCGTAATAGGTTTGGATCGCAGTAGCCTCCTTTGGTGCATAAGCATTAGTGTATAAGTCATGGTGGGCGTAGGCAACTTCAATACCCATACCCTCCAATAAGCCCAGCGTATACCCATGCATATATTCGCTATCTGTTTTTAGATGAATATAACCTTCGGGCTTGAGAATGGTTTTGTATTTGGCTAAAAATTGTGGATTGGTTAACCGGTGTTTTGTTCTCTTAAATTTTATTTGTGGATCAGGAAAAGTGATCCAAATTTCATCGATTTCATTCTCAGTAAACAAATCCGTAACCAATTCAATTTGTGCACGAATAAAAGCAACGTTTGTAAGCCCAAGCTCCAATGATTCTTTAGCACCTGCCCAAAAACGAGCCCCTTTCAAGTCAATACCAATAAAATTTTTACTTGGATGTTCTTGTGCCAAATAAACCGAATACTCCCCTTTTCCACAGCCCAACTCCAAGACAATGGGGTTGTCGTTTTTAAAAAAATCTTTATTCCAATTTCCTTTTAGAGCAAACTTCTTTTCAACCAGTTCCTCCCGAGTTGGTTGAATTACATTCTTAAATGTTAAGTTTTGATTGAATCGCTTTAATTTATTTTTACTGCCCAAGGTGTATTTATTTGGGTATAAAAATAAGTAATCTATACGAATTATAGCGGGCTATTTATTTTGTTTTAGAAAGTGAAAAAGAAAATTCAGACCCAACTCCTAAAGTACTTTGCACATAGATTTTTTCTTGATGGGCTTCAATCAAATGCTTTACAATTGCAAGACCCAATCCTGAGCCTCCCTCGTCTCTATTCCGAGCCTTGTCTACGCGATAAAAACGTTCAAACAAGCGAGGAATATGCTCTTCTCCAATTCCTATTCCATTATCAATAATACGGACCAGTATTTTTTGTTTACTTAAAACGCCTATTGAAACTTCAGTTGTTCCTCCAGAAACCCCGTATTTCAAAGAATTAATAACAAGGTTTATAATTACTTGAGATATTCTTTTTCGATCGGCTAACACCCACAACTCATCTAAATCGATGGGCTTATCAAAAAGTAGTGCGATGTTTTTTTCTTGCGCTTTAATTTCCAAAAGCCCTATGACCTCCTCAATCAAAACAAATAGATTGAAACGTTCCGTTTCAATCGAAGTAATTCCAGCTTCGAATTTGGTGATTAAATCAAGATCCGTGACAATATGATTCAAACGATCGACACCTTGTGCTGCTTTTCGCAAGTATTTCTCTCGAAGCGCTTCATCTTCTGCTGCTCCATCTACCAGGGTAAGAATATAACTTTCGACAGTAAAAAGTGGTGTTTTCAATTCGTGAGCAAGATTGCCAATAAATTCTTTTCTATAATTCTCTTTTCCTTTGAGTAATTCGATTTCCAACTTACTCTCTTCGGCAAACTCCTGAATACTCTTTGTTAGCGATTGTGCATCTCGCTTCAATAATTCTTTACTTAAAGGAATTCCATCGGAGTAGAACGCATCGTATAGTGCTTTAACTTTTGAGAAAATATAATATTCGTTCTGGTATTGTATTAGGAAAAAACTAAAAGTAAAAAATAAGAAAAAGCCAGCCAATACGATCAAAATCGGATATTCTGATTTGAATGTGAAGCCCTCAGAAAGATAGAGAAACCCACCAATGAGTAGCGCTCCAAACAAATTAATAAAGAGCGTAATAAAAAAAGTAGTCTTAAACCTTTTGAAGAAGTGTATCAATTGTTTTCGTTAATGACAAATTTGTATCCTACGCCTTTAATTGTTTTGAAATAATCGTTACCCATTTTCTCGCGTAACTTTCGGATGTGAACATCGATGGTTCGGTCTCCTACGACAACATCATTTCCCCAGACGGCTTCCATGATTTTCTCCCGTTTAAAAACTTTATCTGGCTGCGAAGCTAACAAACGAAGCAGCTCAAATTCTTTTCTTGGGAAAGACATCTTCTCCCCTTTCAAGACAACTTTATATTCGTCTAAAATGATCGTCAAGTCTCCTTGTACAATATTCGAGTTGGTTTCGGTTTTAGTAAAGCGACGCAACAAAGCACTTACTTTTGAATTCAGTACTTTGGGTTTTATAGGCTTGTTTACATAATCATCAGCGCCTACATCAAAGGCTGCTACATGAGAATAGTCTTCGAATCGTGCAGATAAAAACATGACAATTGTATCTTCAAAGCGGGAATCTTTTCTGATATTTTCACAGGCTTCAATACCATCCATCACAGGCATCATGACGTCTAAAATAATCAAATGTGGAATTATTTTACCGGCTTGTACCAAGGCTTCTTTTCCATTGGTTGCTGAAAAAACCTGATACCCTTCTTTGCTAAGATTATAGGTCAAGATTTCAATTATATCAGGTTCATCGTCGACTAATAAAATTTTAATACTACTCTTTTCCATGTTTGGTTGATGACGTTAATGAATTTTATAATTAATAAACCTGTTCATCATCAAATTTAAGGATAAAAACAACTGCTTTCAATTTCTTAATAATTTATTTACATTGGAAATAAACCCTGTCTTTATGCGCCATAAAATCAATAACTTTGTGATCATGGAACAAAGGATCATTAATTTCTGGGAAATCGAATCAAATACTGATTTTGAAATGTGTGCTAGACAAACATTTCACCATCAATATGAGCATAATTCAGTTTACCGATCCTACTGTGATTTAATTCACTTCAACCCCGCTGACCTAAAATCTATACAAGATATTCCCTTCCTCCCCATCCGTTTTTTCAAGTCCCATGATGTTAAAAGTTTTTCGGAGCCAGAAGCCATAATATTTACCTCAAGTGGTACAACAGGGACTGAAACTTCTAAGCACTACCTCAAGGAGCTTGATGGCTATGAGAAAAGTTTTACCAAGGCATTTAACTTATTCTATGGTGATCCAAAAGAAATGGCAATCCTTGCCTTACTCCCTTCCTATCTTGAGCGCCAGGGTTCGTCTTTGATTTATATGGCAGATCGATTAATCCAAGAGAGTTGTCATCCTAAAAGCGGTTTTTACCTCGACAATTTAGAGGAATTGAAAACGGTTATTGAAGCCTTAGAAACTGCACAACAACCAACACTTCTATTGGGAGTAAGTTTTGCGCTACTCGACCTAATTGAGCAATACCGTTTTAAACTAAAGCACACCCTAGTCATGGAAACAGGAGGGATGAAAGGGAGGCGGAAAGAGCTGATCCGTGAAGACTTGCACCAGCAACTTACAAGTGGTTTTGGAGTAGAACACATTCATTCTGAGTATGGTATGACCGAGCTTCTGTCTCAAGCTTACTCCAAAGGAGAAGGCCTGTTTAATTGTCCACCTTGGATGCAGGTTTTCACAAGAGACACTACCGATCCCTTCTCTAGCCTAACAGAAGGAGTGATGGGAAGTCTCAATATTATGGATTTGGCCAACCGTGAGTCTTGTTCTTTTATAGCGACACAAGACCTGGGTCGCCTACATCCAAAAAA
>CBFHHG010000002.1:17151-26237 GCA_965655585.1 Candidatus Arcticimaribacter sp.
AATATTATGGATTTGGCCAACCGTGAGTCTTGTTCTTTTATAGCGACACAAGACCTGGGTCGCCTACATCCAAAAAACCAATTTGAGGTCTTAGGAAGAGTAGATCAGTCTGATATTCGTGGATGCAACCTTTTGGTTTACTAGACGAAATTTAAAATGAAATAAGTTTTTTTTCCGCGTTGAAGGAGCACATAGCGATCGTTAATTAAATCTTGACTCCTTATTTTATAGCTTTCCTGAACTTTGGCTTTATTCACCGAGATCGAATTTTCTTTGAGTGCTCGTCGTGCTTCTCCATTGGATTTCAAAAACTGACTTTCACCCGCTAATGCTGCAATAATATCCACCCCTTCTTCAAGACTATTTTTGGTGAGTTCTGCCTGCGGAACACCTTCAAAAACATCTAAAAAAGTAGCCCCATCCAAACTCTTCAAATCCTCTGAAGTAGATTTTCCAAATAAAATTTGAGATGCTTTTTGGGCATTATCCAAATCCTCTTGAGAATGCACCAATAAGGTCACTTCATTTGCTATTCGGTTTTGCAATACGCGTAGGTGAGGTGCTCGGTTGTGTTCTTCAATTAAAGTGCTGATTTCATCTTCACTTAAAAAAGTAAAAATCTTGATGTAGCTCGCTGCATCTTCGTCAGAAGCATTCAGCCAATATTGATAAAATTTATAGGGAGAGGTGCGGCTTTTGTCTAACCAAATATTCCCACCCTCCGTTTTTCCAAATTTAGTGCCATCTGCTTTCGTTATCAACGGACAGGTAATCGCATAAGCTTTTCCACTTGCCTTTCGACGTACCAATTCGGTTCCTGTTGTTATGTTTCCCCATTGGTCACTTCCACCCATTTGAAGGGTGCAGTCAAGGTTTTTATAAAGGTGCAAAAAGTCATATCCCTGAAGTAATTGATAGGTAAATTCAGTAAAAGACATCCCAACTTGAGATTCAGAGCCTAAACGTTTCTTTACAGAATCTTTAGACATCATATAATTGACAGTAATGTGTTTCCCAATATCCCGGGAAAAATCGATCAAAGAATAGCCTTTCATCCAATCCAAGTTATTGACAAGTAATGCAGCATTATCATTTGAAGCATCAAAATCTAAAAAACGAGCCAACTGATTTTTAATCCCATTGATGTTTTTATCAAGCGTTTCTTCATTCAGTAAATTACGTTCTGCTGATTTTCCAGATGGATCTCCAATCATTCCTGTAGCACCCCCCACCAAAGCAATTGGTCTATGGCCTGCTCGCTGAAAATGCATTAAAATCATAATCTGCACCAAACTCCCAATATGGAGCGAATCTGCGGTTGGATCAAAACCAATATAACCCGAAGCCTTTTTTTCATTTAAATGATTCTCAGTTTCTGGCATTATATCGTGCAACATTCCACGCCATCTCAACTCTTCAACAAAAGGATTTTTCATTTTTAGGATCTTATTATTATATCGGTCAATTCCTTTGGGAGAGCCGTATTTTATTTTCTTCAATACTTTGATGTATCAATTTACACAAAGATAGATTTCTCTGAGGTAACAAGAAAGACAAAAATAAAAAACAGTACTTTTGAGTTATGATATTAGTTACAGGAGCTACCGGATTGGTAGGATCACATTTACTGTTAAAACTCCTTGAACAGGACCAAGTTATTGTGGCGCTTTATCGCTCAGAATCAAAAAAAAACAGCGCTCTTGATTTCTTAAAAAAACGGACAAAATCAGTAAAGATTACAAAAATAATTTGGCGCAAGGGCGATGTTTGTAATCAACCGAGCTTGGCAATTGCCTTTGAAGGAATCACACATCTTTATCATTGTGCAGCTTTTATTTCATTTGCGCACTACAAACAAGAAACCTTAATGGAGGTAAATCAACAAGGGACAACCAATCTTGTTAATTTAGCCATCAAGCACCAACTAAAAAAAATTGCCTACATCAGTTCAATTGCAGCACTGGGAAGCGATACTACTTCCGATTCAATTGACGAATCGACCCCTTGGAATGCCGATCAAGATCACACCCCATATGCATACTCTAAATTTGGAGCTGAACTTGAAATTTGGAGAGCCACGCAAGAGGGGGTTCCCGCAGTCATAGTTAATCCTGGGGTTATTCTGGGAAACGGAGTTCGAGGTAATCCCTTGGAATTACTCTGCAAGCAAATAGACAAACACCTCCCTTTTTATCCAAAAGGTGCAACAGGATATGTAACCGTAGAGGACGTTGTTCAAGTACTTACAGACCTTATGGATTCTGAAACCAAAAACGAACGCTTTATTTTAGTTGCAGAAAATTGGAGTTATGAGCAGATGCTTCGGCGTATAGCATTGATTAGAAAAAAAAGACCACCGAGAATTGGCTTGAGGAAATCTTGGCTTCAAGTTGCATGGGGGCTTGAAGGAATTCTGTCTTTGTTTGGAAAAAGACGTTTTATGACTCAAGCACTAATCAGCAGCTTGTGCGATGTAAAACATATACAAGGAAATAGAATAGTTCAAGAAAGCACTTTTAGGTACAGTGACATTGAAACATACCTAATTGATCATGCAGTGAAAAAAGACTAATTGGTTTCTTTTTGTTTTTTTCTTTTAATGATGGTGTCTATACTATCCTCTACCTTTTTTGACCGTATCTCAAGGTTGTCAAAAATCTTCTTCATCAGTTTCGGTTTTTGTGCATAGTAGGTCTGGTTTTGGATCAATTGAAGGCTATCAATACCATATTTTTTATAGATATATTGATCTGTAAAATATTCTTCATATGCTGGATCTAAATAACTAGAGTTCTTAATTGCTTTCATCAACATCAGATCATAAAAAATATCCTCCATCATTTCGGGAGTAATTTTCTCTTCTGGTAGTTCAACTGGCGTGCTGCCGTCACAAGCTAAGCAGCAAATAATCAAGAAAAGATGAATGTACTTTCTCATGATTTATCTAGTAAAAGTTAAACGTTTCGCAGCCTTATGCTCTACAATCGACCCTTGGTCGTAAGCACAAGAACCGTTGACCCAAGTAGATTCTATTTTTGCATGAAAAGTTTCTCCTTCAAAGGGAGACCATTGGCAGTGGTACAATAAGGATTCTGGTGTAACCGTTGTTGTTTCATTTAAATCCAATAAAACCAGATCAGCAAAATATCCTGTTCTAATATAACCTCTTTTTTCTATATCAAATAATATAGCCGGATTGTGACAGGCTTTTTGGACGAGTTTTTCTAAAGAAATTTTACCTCTTTTAGCTGCCGTAAGCAAAGCCAAAAGGGCATGTTGCACTAAAGGTCCACCCGATGGAGCTGATGCGTATTTATTGTTTTTCTCTTCTAGAGTATGGGGCGCATGATCGGTAGCTAAAACGTCAATTCGATCGTCATTCAAAGCTGCCCAAAGCGCATCTTGATCTTCTTGGTGTTTTACAGCAGGATTCCATTTTATTCGAGTCCCATGCGTTTTATAATCTTCTGATGAAAACCAAAGGTGATGCACACATACCTCAGCCGTTATCTTCTTCTCACCTAGCGGAATATCGTTTCTAAACAACTCTGTTTCAATAGCTGTAGACAAATGAAATATATGTAAACGTGCACCCGTTTCTTTGGCTAGAGATACCGCCCTTGAAGAAGATAAATAACATGCTTCATGGCTTCTTATATCGGGATGCGCTTCTATTGGGATATCTTCTCCGTACTTTTCTTGGTGAGCGGCAAAATTAGCTTTAACTGTTGGCTCATCTTCACAGTGTACAGAAATAAGAAGATCCGTGTTTGAGAAGATTTCTCTTAAAACCGCTTGATCGTCGACCAACATATTGCCAGTAGAAGAACCTAAGAACAGCTTCAATCCTGCAACTTTTGTTTTGTCTAACTTTCGGATTTCGCCTATATTATCGTTGGTCCCTCCAAACATAAAAGAATAATTAGCAAGGGAAGTTTCCCCAGCACGCTTAAACTTATTTTCAAGGGCTTCTATATTGGTTGTTTGTGGGTTGGTGTTGGGCATTTCAATAAAGGAAGTAATCCCTCCAGCAACTGCAGCACGCGACTCGGAAGCTATCGTTGCTTTATGGGTTAGGCCCGGCTCTCTAAAATGCACCTGATCATCGATCAAACCGGGAATAAGATGCTTACCCGTAGCATCGATTATTTGATCCGCCTTGTGATCGAGATTGACACCAATTGCTTGAATGAATTGATCTACAATATAAACATCTTGTACCTTTTGAGAACCTTCGTTGATTAAGGTTGCATTTTTTATTAAAATTGTGCTCATTGATTACGCTTAAATAATGATTGTATACGGAGAAAAACAACACCATAAATGGCTTCCCAAATTATGGAACCATTCATTTTGGATTGCCCTTTGACCCTATTTAAAAAAATAATAGGGTATTCTTTCAGCTTGAATCCTTTCTTCCATGCCTTATATTTTAATTCGATTTGAAAAGCATAACCGACAAACTTAACTGCATCCAAATCTATCGTTCGTAAAACCGCTGCTTTATATCCTACAAAACCAGCTGTTGCATCTTTGACGGGCAAATTTGTGAAAAACTTGACGTAGTACGAAGCCGCCAAAGAAAGTAGAATCCTACCCAAGGGCCAATTTACTACATTAATCCCGTCTACATAACGAGAGCCTATAACAACATCCACACCTTCTCTAAGTTCAAGCTCCATTTTAGGGATGTCCTGTGGATTGTGCGAAAAGTCCGCGTCCATCTCAAAAATAAATTTATAATCAGCTGCCAATGCCCAGCGAAAAGCGTGCAAATATGCCCGGCCTAAGCCCTCTTTCTGAGGTCTTGTTTCTAAAAAAAGCCTGCTGGGAAACTGCTTAAAAAGATCTACAACCAAAGTACCCGTCCCGTCGGGTGACGAATCATCTACGACCAAAAGGTGATAATCTTCATTAATCGACAGTATTTCACAGATAATAGCTTCTATATTATCTGCCTCATTATAAGTCGGAATTACGATGAGTGTATTTTTCATTTGAAAGGTTAAAAGTAGTGAATTAAAGGGGATCGGCTCCAAAATTTAAGAATCCATTTGTAATTGGATTCTTGATGAAAACTATTATTTTTAACCCATGGAAGATTGGATTTCAAGAACGGAACTGCAACGCGATTGGATCAGTCTTGTTTTCTTATTTAATTTTATCCTTTTGGCAGTACTGAGAAGTTCACATCCAAAACAATTCAAAACTTTTATCCGCTTTATTGACCCAAAGCTTTACTTTAAAATTTATGGGAAAGATGATTTCTTGAAACAAAGTTTCACCGTTCTTGGAGCTGTTTTTTTACTCATCAATCTTTGCCTAGGCGTTTTTTATTGCCTTTCTTTTTTTGAAATTGGTTCAAGCTCTTTTTCATTTTTCAACACACTATTAATCCACATCGTTGGAATGGTTCTTATTCGATTTGTGTTTTTAAAAATATGTTGCAAACTACTGGCAATAGAAGGTTTTTCAGAAATATTCATCTACAAAACCCTGAGTTATCAAATTCAGATTTCGATACTTTCGTTCTTTTTACTTCTTTTTTATGAATTCAGTTATCCAAGACAAGAATTCTTACTCCTAATAATGTCCATAATTGCTGGGCTTTATCTATTATCACAATTGTCTTTGTATCGAGAATATTGGAGCCTGTTTAAATACAATTTATTGTATTTAATTCTATACCTTTGCACTTTCAAATTAGCTCCATGGATCCTGCTTTACAGCATACTAAAGTAAAGCGTAAACAAAAGTAACTCATGAAAGTAAAAACGATATTGGTTTCCCAGCCTGAACCTGCAAACGAGAACTCGCCTTATACTAGATTAAAGGATAAACACAATCTTAAAATCGATTTCAGACCTTTTATTCATGTAGAGGGTGTAGATGCCAAAGATGTGAGACGTCAAAAAATTGATTTTGCTGATTATTCTTGTGTAATATTAACGAGCAGAAACTCTGTAGATCATTTTTTTAGATTAGCAGAAGAAATGCGTTTTAAAGTTTCTGATGCAACAAAATATTTTTGCCAATCAGAAGCCGTGGCTTTTTACTTACAGAAGTATGTTGTGTATAGAAAACGAAAAATCTATGTGGGTCAAAAAAGCTTGAACGACTTAGAAGCTGTTTTTAAGAAATTCAGCGATGAAAAGTTCTTATTACCCTCTTCGGACATCTTAAAACCCGCTACTCCAGACTTTCTTGATAGCTTGGGTATCGATTGGACACGGGCTCAATTGTACAAAACAGTTGTAAGTGACCTGTCTGACTTACGGGATGTTTCTTACGATGTGTTGGTCTTCTTTAGTCCTTCTGGAATTGAATCGCTACTGCACAATTTCCCTGATTTTGAACAAAACAATACCAAAATAGCCGTTTACGGAAACACTACTGTGCAAGCAGCAGATGAAGCTAAGCTAAGAATAGACATCAAGGCTCCTTCTGACGAAACTCCCTCGATGACAATGGCCATCGAAAAGTATATTACAGCAAATCCAAAGTAGCCTATTTCCTTAAAAAAGAAAGCATCAAGTACCCCCAAGCAGAAATCAATAAAAGTCCGCCCACGGGTGTTATCGGTCCTAAGAATTTGACCGGCCAACCGTGAAGCTCTTTCGTTGCTAAAAGAAAAATACTACCGCTGAAAAGGATAACCCCTGCTAGAACTAATTTAACGAAAGTTGATTTCACGTTTGAGTCTAGAACAGATACGGTGTTGATTAGCAATATTGCAAAGCTGTGATAGATTAAATACCGCACTCCAACTTCAAAACTACTCAGAGCATCCTGACTTAAGCGAGTTTTAAGAAAATGACTCCCTAAAGCTCCAAGGCTTACTGCCAACATGAGTAATCCACTTGCTATTGCACTCGTTATTCGTGTATGAAATTCCATGCTTTATTTTTATATAAAGATACGCTCACAATAGCTTTTTCCCTAATGGCATTATTTAAATTAACAAAAAATCAAAAATGAATTGATTTGTTCAATCAAAATGATAATTTTGATAAAAAAATTAAATGAAAATAACAAATCAGGAAGTAAAAGTTGATGGGATCGACAAGATTCTTTTGAATGGTTTAATACAAAATGCACGTGTTTCTATTGTCGAATTATCCAAGAAAGCAGGTATTTCAGGTGCCGCTGTGCATCAACGCTTAAAAAAACTTGAAAACTCCTCTTTGATCAGCGGATCTCAAATCAACATAAACCCAAAAATACTGGGATACAATACTCTAGCATTTATTGGTGTTTTTTTAGATAAAGCAGTGAGTAATCCTGAAGCTGTAGCTCAGCTTAAAAAAATTCCTGAGGTAACAGAATGTCACTATACTACAGGCAACTGGAGTATACTTATTAAAATTTTGTGTAAAGACAATGAGCATCTCATGAATCTACTCAACACAAAAATTCAAACGATCAGTGGGGTATCGAGAACGGAAACCTTCATTTCATTAAACCAACAAATTAACAGGCAAATTGCGCTATAACTAGTCGCGGCTATTACCCATTACTCGAAACAAGAGATACAAGAGGGTTGCCAAAGAAGCTAAAGCAGCCACAACGTAGGTTTGAGCAGCCCATTTGAGCGCATCGGTTGCACCTTCAAGTTCTTGCTGACTTACCATATTCTTTCGCTTCAACCAAGCCAGGGCTCGGTTGCTGGCATCGTATTCAACTGGAAGTGTTATAAAACTAAACAAGGTGCCTAGTCCGTATAATCCAACCCCAATTAAAGCTATGGTTTGTCCGAAGGCGAGGGTTTGAGATGCAATCAAACCGCCAAAGATGATGTACATCGAAAAATTAGAGGCAACACTCACCATAGGCACCAAAGTGGATCGCAACTGCAACCACTCATATCCTTTTGCGTGCTGAACTGCATGACCGCATTCGTGAGCAGCTACCGCAGCAGCAGAAGCATTTCGTTGCAGATAAACTCCTTCACTTAGGTTTACTGTTTTGGTTCTCGGGTTGTAGTGATCGGTCAGCATCCCAGGAGTTGAAACAACTTTAACATCCTGAATGCCGTGGTCAGACAACATTTGCTCTGCGATTTCTTTACCAGTTAGCCCGTTTCTGAGGGTAACTTTAGAATAATGCTTGAATTTCTTTTTAAGGGTATTCCCTACCCACCAGCTCGCAGCTGCAATTACAATAATTAAAAGAAGATAAGAACCCATAGTATTTGATTTATGATTTGGTTAAAACTTAATCTTTGTTTTTGTTTTTAAAAATAAGAACTAAAATCATGAGTTGCAAAAAACCCGTAACTGTATTTGCAATCATAATGGACATACTATCGATTATATAACCGTAAACCCCCCACAGAAAAACTCCAAGAAGCAATACAAAATACATTGACACAGAAACACCCTTAGTAGATTTTGATTTCCAAACTTTAAGTACCTGTGGAACAAAAGCAGACGTTGTTAAAAGCGCTGCAATAAAACCAATAATTTCAACATCCATTAGCCTACAATATTAATTATTTTGCCCGGAACAACGATTACCTTTTTAGGAGTTCTTCCTTGTAATTGTTGTTGTGTGCGATCATCATTCATGATTATTTCTTCGATTTCTTTGGGTTTTAATTCCAAAGAAAGTTCAATTGTAAAACGCATTTTTCCGTTAAAAGAAACGGGGTAGTTCTTAGAAGACTCTATGAGATAAGAAGGTTCATGTATTGGAAAGGCTACCTTACTAATACTAGTATCATGACCTAATAGCTCCCATAATTCTTCAGCAGTGTGGGATGCAAATGGTGCCAGCAAAATCGCGAGCGGCTCCAATACTTCCCTTTCATTACACTTTTGAGCTGTCAATTCATTTACACAAATCATAAAGGAACTGATGCAGGTATTGAATGAAAAGTTTTCGATGTCTTCCGTTACCTTTTTAATGGTTTGATGTAAGCTTTTTAAAGACTCTTTAGATGCTTTATCATCACTCACAGAAAAGGTTTCGTTGGGATGATACAATCTCCATAACTTTTTCAAAAAAGAATATACACCCGAAATACCAGCGGTGTTCCATGGCTTAGCCTGTTCTAAAGGCCCCAAGAACATCTCATACATCCGCAA
>CBFHHG010000002.1:26337-72262 GCA_965655585.1 Candidatus Arcticimaribacter sp.
GTGTCTGCACCATATTGCTCACAAATTTGATCTGGGTTTACGACGTTGTATTTGGATTTAGACATTTTCTCCACCTCGCGCCCAACCACATAAACCCCATCTTCTAAGATAAAAGTAGCCTCTTTGAATTGAGATTGCCAGTTTTTCAATCCTTCTGTATCCAATTCATCCGATGAATTGACCAGGCTGATATCTACTCGAATTGGCTCAACTTCAAATCCTTCAATACGACTTTTGGTTAGGTACTCATGAGTTCCTTTTTTGCGATATACAAAGGCAGATGACCCAAGGATCATCCCTTGATTGATTAATTTTTTAGCATACTCGTCAACGGGAAGTAAATTCAAATCAAAAAGAAATTTTTGCCAAAAACGAGAATACAATAAATGCCCCGTTGCGTGTTCACTCCCGCCCAGGTATAGGTCAACTTCCTGCCAATAGTCAACTGCTTCTTTACCCACAAAGGCTTCGGTGTTATCTGCATCCATATAGCGATTGAAGTACCAAGAGCTTCCTGCCCATCCTGGCATCGTATTCAGTTCTAAAGGGAAAACAGTAGTGCCGTTAATTTCGGTATTGGGGACAACTTTTTCGTTCGCTTCATCCCACGCCCAAATTGTTGCATTACCCAAGGGAGGGGCTCCTTCTGGAGTTGGTAAGTACTGCTCTACTTCGGGTAAAACTAGAGGCAGGTTTTCGAGTTTTAAACAAACGGGAAGGCCTTCTTTATAATATACTGGAATGGGCTCTCCCCAATAACGTTGTCTACTAAAAATAGCATCTCTCAGTCTATAATTTATTGTTCCCTCTCCAGAACCATCTTTTTCTAAACGTTCAATAACCGATGCCATCGCTTCTTTATAAGCCATGCCATTTAAAAAATCTGAATCCGTTATTTGTGTCTTTCCTTTTTCTGTAAATGCTTCTTTCGAAATATCGGCTCCTTCAAAAATATTTCGGATCGATATATTAAAATGTTTAGCGAAATCATAATCTCTTTGGTCTCCACACGGAACTGCCATTACAGCACCGGTACCATATCCAGCAAGCACATAATCACCAATCCAAATTGGGACCGGTTCTTGAGTAAGTGGATGAAGTGCATACGCTCCTGTAAAAACGCCACTGATGGTTTTTACATCTGACATACGATCGCGTTCAGATCGTTGAGCACTTGCTTCAACATAGGCGGCAACGGCTTCTTTTTGCTCTGCTGTAGTAATCACTTCCACCAAATCGTGTTCTGGAGCCAAAGTCATAAAGGTCACTCCAAATAAAGTATCCGGTCGTGTTGTAAAAACCTCAATTGTTCCTTCGTGGTTTTGAATCTCAAAACGCACATTGGCGCCAATTGACTTTCCAATCCAGTTGCGTTGCATTTCCTTTAAAGAATCTGGCCAATCTATGGTATTTAGCCCTTGAAGTAAGCGTTCAGCATAAGCACCGATTCGCATACTCCATTGCTTCATTTTCTTTTTTGTTACTAAAAAACCTCCTCGCTCTGAGACGCCATTAATAATCTCATCGTTAGCTAAAACAGTTCCGAGTTCCGGACACCAGTTTACTTCCGTTTCAGACAAATAAGCCAAACGATACATTAATAAAATTTCTTGCTGCTTATTTGCTGAAAAAGAAGACCAATCAGTGGCAGTAAAAGTTGTGCAATTTTCATCACAAACGGCATCTAGTTCTTGGTTTCCTTTTTGCTCAAAATGCGTAATTAAATCCTTGATCGGTTGAGCAGCATTTGCTTTTTTACAGTAATACGAATCGAATAGCAACAGGAAAATCCATTGGGTCCATTTGTAATACTCTGCCTGAGAGGTTCTAATTTCACGACTCCAATCGAAAGAAAAGCCCATACGATCAAGTTGCTCGCGATAGCGGTTGATGTTGGTTTGTGTTGTTATATTGGGATGTTGACCCGTCTGAATTGCATACTGCTCAGCCGGTAAACCAAAGGAGTCATATCCTTGAGGATGTAATACATTAAACCCTTTGTGTCGTTTGTAACGCGCATAAATATCACTGGCTATATAACCTAAGGGATGACCAACATGTAACCCTGCCCCAGAAGGGTAAGGAAACATATCCAAAACATAATATTTTGGAAGTGTGCTTTTGTTTTCAGCTTTAAACGTTTGATTTTTGGCCCAATAGTCTTGCCACTTTTTCTCGATTTCAAGGAAATTATACCCCACAATATTTCAATTTAATAGATGCACAAAAATAGGGCTAAAGCGGGAAAGGAAAAAGTTTATCGGCACCAAGAATACAAATTGATTTGTCTTTAGTATTTTTACGGTATCAATCCAATAGCTGTGCGAAAGAATTCACAAGACAACTACCAAAAGAGACGCTTGTTATCTACCTACTTTTCAGTTGTAGTGAGCATCTCTCTTGTCCTGTTTTTAGTGGGCTTACTGGGTCTTCTCTTGTTAAATTCAAAGAAAGTTGCAGATCACTTTAAAGAGCAAATCGCGTTTACCATTTACATCGACGATACGGCCAAACCCATTGAGATTAAACAACTTCAAAAAAGTCTAGCCCTTCGACAAGAAACCAAAACAAGCCGTTTTGTATCCAAAGAAGAGGCTGCAGAAATTCATGCTAAAGAAATTGGAGAAGATTTTATGGAGTTCCTAGGGTACAATCCCTTGTTGAGTTCTATTGACGTATTCTTCAATGCTGCCTTCGTGTCTCCTGCTTTTTTGAGTCAACTTCAGCAGGATTTTGAAAATAAAGCATACATCAGTGAAGTTCTTTACGACCAACCTCTGGTTGAAATATTGGATGAGAACATCAAAAAAATAACTGAATGGATTTTGATTTTGAGTGGCGTCTTTATTCTTGTAGCAATTTTACTCATCAACAGCTCTATTCGCCTCTCCATTTATTCCAAACGGATGATTATTAAAACCATGCAATTGGTGGGAGCTACTAAAAGTTTTATCCGCAGACCATTTATCTGGAAACATTTACAACTGGGCATTTACGGTTCTATCATAGCTCTAGCTGCACTTGCTGGTGTCCTTTACGAACTCAATGAGCGTTTCCCAGAACTCAATCTAATAGCTAACCCAATTGAACCTGCTGTAATTTTCTCTTGTATTTTGGCCATGGGAATATTAATCACCGGCCTGAGTACATTTTTTGCCACCCAACGCTTCCTCAATCTAACAACCGATGCTGTTCAATAAATTGCCATGAAAAAAACTAAATCAACAAAAAAACAATTCCTGTTTGGTAAAAGTAATTACCAAATTCTTTTTATTTCTCTTGCAGTTATCAGCTTAGGGTTTTTCTTGATGGCTGGTGGCGGAAGTCCAGACCCCGATGTATTCAACCCAGAAATTTTTAGTTTCAGACGAATTCGATTAGCTCCAACCCTTGTTTTATTAGGCTTTGGAATTGCAGTTTACTCAATCTTGACTTCTCCAAAAAAATAACTCAATGGATATTCTTACAGCTATTTTGCTGGGCATCATTCAAGGGCTGACAGAATTTTTACCAATATCCTCAAGCGGGCATTTAGAAATTGCCAAAACTATTTTGGGCGACAAGTCATTGCCCAAAGAAAGCTTGCTGATGACTCTTGTACTTCACGGCGCAACAGCTTTAAGCACGATGGTTGTTTTTAGAAATGATATTAAAGAAATCCTACAAGGCTTGTTTCAATTCAAACAAAATGATGCTTTTTACTTTTCTGCAAAAATCATACTCTCCATGATTCCTGCTGTCTTAGTTGGTCTCTTTTTGGAAGACTTTATCACACAATTATTTCATCAAAACATCCTTTTAGTCGGTGGTATGTTATGGGTTACGGCTGTATTACTGTACTTTGCAAATCGTGCTCAAGTAACCGAAAAAGATTTGAATTTTAAAAATGCACTGGGCATTGGTGTCATTCAAGCCATCGCCATTCTCCCCGGTATATCGAGAAGTGGAGCTACCATAGCTTTGGGTGTTATTCTTGGTATTGATAAAAGCAAGGCTGCTCGTTTTTCTTTCCTTATGGTAATTCCCTTAATTTTTGGAAGTATGGCAAAGAGCATCCTAGAAATAGATTCTCCAATATCCGAAATCAATTTACTAAGCCTCGGCATTGGTTTTTTTGCGGCTTTCCTAACGGGAATCGTAGCCTGCAAATGGATGATCGATTGGGTGAGAAACTCAAAACTCTGGTACTTTAGTTTGTATTGTTTAATTGCAGGTTCTGTGGCAATGATCTATGGCGTTTTATGAATGTGACGAAAGAACAGTTTTTGAATGGTGAAATCATTCTTATAGACAAACCTTTAGGTTGGACTTCTTTTCAGGTCGTTAATAAAATACGCTGGCTGATCCGATCAACCTTCGGTATCAAAAAAATCAAAGTTGGACACGCTGGAACTCTAGACCCTTTGGCTTCTGGCCTATTGATTTTATGCACAGGTAAAAAAACCAAAAGCATTGAACAGTTTATGGGTCAAGAAAAAGAATATACCGGTACCTTTACTTTGGGAGCTACTACTCCATCCTATGATCTTGAAACGGAAATTGACCATACTTTTCCTACCGATCATATTACCGAAGAATTACTTCAGACTACTTTAGAACAGTTCGTTGGAACCATTGACCAGTATCCGCCTGTTTTTTCTGCCTTAAAAAAAGACGGCAAACGTCTGTACGAATTTGCTCGCGAGGGTGTTGAAGTTGAAATTCCAACTCGAAAGGTTAATATTCGCAGCTTTGAATTGACACAAAAAGCAATCCCTAACGTTGATTTTAAAGTCATTTGCAGCAAAGGCACCTACATTCGATCCTTGGCCAATGACTATGGTAAAGCCTTAAATTCTGGGGCACATCTGAGCGCTTTGAGAAGAACTCGGATTGGGGAATTCAACATTGAACAGGCGATAAGCATTGAAGATTTCGAGAAACAGATAAAAAAATAAAGCTAAACCCGTAATATCACAAAATCAGTCCCCTTAATTCTCTATATTTGTAACACTAAAAAAAACAAATGAACTTCAACCGCATATTACTTAAACTTAGTGGCGAAGCTCTTATGGGCGATCGTACACATGGAATCGATCCGGAACGGATTAACGAATATGCTGAAGAAATAAAGCAGATATACGATCAGAAAATAGAAATTGCTATTGTAATTGGTGGTGGAAATATTTTTAGAGGTGTTTCGGGATCTAGCCAAGGAATCGATCGCGTTCAGGCAGATTATATGGGAATGCTCGCTACTGTAATCAACGGTCTTGCGTTGCAAAGTGCACTTGAAAACATTGGTGTACCCACACGCTTGCAAACTGCTTTAAAAATTGAAGCCGTTGCAGAGCCTTATATTAAAAGAAAAGCTGTTCGCCATTTAGAGAAAAATCGCGTTGTTATTTTTAGTGCTGGTACAGGAAACCCATTTTTCACAACAGATTCAGCAGCTGTACTTCGTGCGGTTGAAATCAATGCAGATGTGATTTTAAAAGGTACTCGTGTAGATGGCATCTATAATGAAGATCCTGAAAAAAATAAAGAAGCTGTGAAATTTGACACCCTTTCTTTTGAAGAAGTTCTCAAAAAAGGTTTGAAAATAATGGATACAACTGCTTTCACCCTAAGTCAAGAAAACAAATTACCCATCATTGTATTTGATATGAATACCAAGGGGAACTTAGTCCGTGTTGTACGGGGAGAAAATATAGGAACCAAAGTAGATCTTTAAGTCACAAGCTTATGAACGAAGAATTACAATTTATTATTGACAGTACGCTCGAAAGTATGGGTAGTGCTATTGAACATTTAGAAACGGAATTGCTAAAAATCAGAGCTGGAAAAGCAAATCCAGTGATGCTAAGTAGCGTAATGGTTGATTATTATGGGACGCCAACGCCTCTAAGTCAAGTTGCAAATGTAAGCACGCCCGATGCACGAACCCTCTCCATCCAGCCTTGGGAAAAACCGTTAGTTCCAGAAATAGAGAAAGCCATCATGAATGCTAATTTAGGATTCAATCCCATGAATAACGGGGAGTCTGTCATCATTAGTGTTCCACCTTTAACGGAAGAACGTCGAAAAGAGTTGGCTAAATTAGCAAAAGCCGAAACGGAAACTGCTAAAGTAAGTATTCGTAATGCTCGTAAAGATGCAAACAACGAGATTAAAAAATCAGAAGTTTCTGAAGATGAACAAAAAAATTGTGAAATTGATGTTCAAAAACATACAGACATTTACATCAAAAAGACGGATGAAATATATGTTCGCAAAGAAAAAGAGATTTTAACCGTCTGATCCTTTTACTCTGATCAATCGCTGAGCGCCCACAATATGAAAAGAAAAGGAAATTGGAATTTTTGGGAGGGGGTTGCACGTCTGATTCTCCGAAACCGTTTTACGTTACTCATCATACTTTTTGCAGCCACTGCCTTCTGGGTATCTCAGTGGCAATATATGCGCTTCACATTTACCGAAGCCAACTTACTTCCTGATCAGCACGAAGAAAACATTCGGTATAATGAGTTTCTTAAACTTTTTGGAGAGGAAGGGAACGTAATGGTACTTGCTTTGCAAGATCCAAACTTATTTAGTCCAGGCCGATTAGAAGCTTGGAATGAATTGAGTGCAGAACTCGCTTCTTATGAAGAAATTGATTTTGTCCTTTCCATAGACAATCTTAAGGTTTTATCTAAAAACAAGCAAAAAAATAAATTTGAATTGATTCCTTTTCAGGCTAAAAAACCTGAAACTGAAGCTGACTTTGCCCTGCTCAAACAGCAACTTTTCAAAGAACTACCCTTTTTCGAAAATCTTTTATTCAACAAAGAAACACAAACAGTACGAACAGCGGTTTACATGAAAACCGAAATTGTAAACAGTGCCGCAAGAAAAAGGTTCATTTACGACACTTTTATTCCTTTGATTGAAGCCTTTGAAGCGGAAAATCAAATTGATGTACACAGCTCGGGTATGCCTTACATAAGAACCCTCAATGCTCAAAATATAGTCGACGAAATTGGACTGTTCGTTTTGGGAGCTATGGGAATAACTTCCTTAATTTTCTTTCTGTTCTTTCGGTCTATACGGGCAACTTTAATCTCCATGGTTATTGTCCTCTTTGGGGTAGTATGGGCTTTGGGTACTTTAGGATGGATGGGATATGAAATAACTGTTTTGACAGCTTTGATTCCTCCTCTAATCATTGTTATTGGAATTCCAAACTGCATTTTCTTAATCAATAAATACCAGCAAGAAGTTGCCAAACATGGAAACCAAGCTAAATCCCTTCAGCAGGTTATAGTAAAGATTGGAAATGCCACTTTAATGACCAACCTGACAACTGCCTCTGGATTTGCCACCTTTATACTAACCGACAGTAAACTCCTCAAGGAATTTGGAATCATTGCATCGATCAATGTAATAGGGATTTTTTTACTGTCCCTCCTATTGATTCCAATCATCTATAGCTTTATGCCCTTGCCCAACAAAAAGCATTTAAATCATTTAAAAAATAAGTCCATTGATCGTTTTGTTGGTTGGATGGAAAATATTGTACGCCACCGCAGAATCAATACCTATATCATTTCACTTGTTCTATTGGTTGCAAGTATCATTGGGATTTACCAAATTCGAATCTCGGGAAGCATCTTAGAAGACATGCCTCAGAAAAAAGAATTTTTCAAAGATATTTTATTTTTCGACCAAGAGTTTAACGGGATTGTACCTTTAGAAATACTCATTGACACCAAGCGTAAAAACGGCGTTGTAAAACTCCCAACCCTAAAGCGTATGGATGCACTAGGAAAAAGCATTGATGCAATTCCTGAGTTATCGACTCCCCTTTCCATAGTCAATGCAATGAAATATGCAAAACAGGCCTATTACAATGGAAATCCAAACTATTACAAGCTGCCTACGGCTCAAGAAAATAATTTCATCCTTTCCTATTTTGATCGGAATAACGGAGGTGATAATCTGATGAAGAATTACGTCGATTCCACGGGTCAATACGCGCGTTTGACCACCTTTATGAAAGATATCCGAACAGAGCGTATGGAAGAGATTAAGGCCGATTTAGAAAAAGAAATTAAAAAGATTTTTCCTGAAGACCGTTATGATGTTCAGCTCACAGGAAAGTCCCTTATTTTTCTCAAAGGCACCAAATACCTGATCAAAAATCTAATCCTGTCGCTTTCTTTAGCCATTTTACTGATCGCTCTTTTTATGGCCTTTTTGTTTCGTTCTTTTAAAATGATCATCATATCGTTGATCCCAAACCTCCTTCCTTTGTTGGTAACCGCAGGAATGATGGGCTATTTGGGTATACCCATAAAGCCCTCCACAATCTTAGTTTTTAGTATTGCCTTTGGAATTTCGGTTGACGACACCATTCATTTTTTAGCAAAATACAGACAAGAGCTGATCGATTCCAAATGGAAAATTCAACGTTCTGTATATGCTGCACTTCGAGAAACTGGAGTTAGTATGTTTTACACTTCTATTGTTTTATTCTTTGGCTTTTCCGTTTTTATGACTTCAGAATTTGGCGGTACCGTAGCCTTGGGCGGATTAGTCTCTGCTACACTTTTATTTGCAATGCTTGCCAATTTAATACTACTTCCATCCCTTCTAATTTCCCTGGAACGGACCGTTTCAAATGAAGATGTAATGAAAGAACCTACACTACAGATTTTAGAGCGAAAAGAAACTAAGGAAGTCTAAGAAGAATAAACTAGAATTTAGATAATCTGCTATCTTTGCAGCGAAAGAACAAGACCATTATGAAGATTAAGTCCTTATTGAAATTACCGGCTACTGGCCAAGAAGTTAGTGTTAGGGGTTGGGTACGAACTTTTAGAGCCAACCGTTTTATAGCCCTAAACGACGGATCTACTTTAGGGAATCTCCAGTGTGTTGTGGATTTTGAATCCATGGACGAAGATGTTCTGAAAAAAATAAACACAGGTGCAGCTGTAAAAATTACTGGTAACTTTGTGGAGAGTCAAGGCAAAGGTCAGTCTGCAGAAGTTCAGGCAACTGATGTTTTTATTTATGGAGAAGCCGATCCAGAAAGTTACCCCATTCAGCCCAAAAAACACAGTTTGGAGTTCCTTAGAGAAAAGGCACATCTCCGCGTTAGAACAGCTACATTTAGCGCTGTAATGCGTGTTCGCTCTGCACTTGCCTTTGGGGTACATCAATTTTTTAGACAAGAAGGATTTCAATATGTACATACCCCTATCGTAACAGGAAGTGATGCCGAAGGAGCTGGAGAAATGTTTCGGGTGAGCACTTTAGATCCTAAAAATCCACCCCTTAAGGAAGACGGTTCTGTTGAATTCAATCAAGATTTTTTTGGTAAGGAAACACACCTTACCGTATCGGGGCAATTAGAAGCCGAAACTTACGCAATGGGCTTGGGCGAAGTATATACGTTTGGTCCAACTTTTAGAGCTGAAAACTCGAATACTACCCGTCACTTAGCAGAATTTTGGATGATCGAACCTGAGATGGCATTTTTTGATTTGGATGACAATATGGATTTAGCAGAGAAATTCATCAAAAATGTATTGGCATACGTACTCAAAGAATGTGAAGAAGATCTCACTTTTTTAGATGATCGCCTCACGCAAGAAGACAAATCAAAACCTCAAGCAGAACGCTCTGCTATGGGCTTATTAGAGAAAATAAAGTTTGTAGTTGAAAATGAATTTAAGCGGGTAAGCTATACCGAAGCGATTGATATTTTGCGCAACAGCAAACCCAATAAAAAGAAGAAATTTAAATACAATATTGACGAGTGGGGTGCTGATTTACAAAGTGAGCATGAACGTTTTTTAGTTGAAAAACATTTCAACTGCCCCGTTATATTGTACGACTACCCCGCGACAATCAAAGCGTTTTATATGCGGATGAATGAAGATCAAAAAACAGTTCGAGCAATGGATATTCTATTTCCTGGAATCGGAGAAATTGTAGGCGGTTCTCAGCGTGAAGAGCGTTTGGATGTGCTTCAAGACCGAATCAAAGCGATGGGAATTGACCAAGAAGAGTTGTGGTGGTACCTGGACCTGAGACGTTTTGGGAGTGCTCCCCACAGTGGCTTTGGTCTTGGATTTGAACGCTTGGTTTTGTTTGCTACCGGAATGAGTAATATTCGAGATGTAATTCCTTTTCCAAGAACACCACAGAATGCTGCTTTCTAAAGTCTTTACTTTTTCATACTTTTAGGGAAAGTCCCAACTTATTATGCTGAAACAACAATTTCAATTAAAGCTTTCACAAAAATTATCTCCTCAACAAATACAGTTGATGAAGATGATTCAACTGACTACTTTAGATTTTGAGCAACGCCTTCAAAATGAAATTGAGGAAAATCCAGCCCTAGAAGACGGGAAAGAAGAAATCAACGAACCCCTGGAAGACTATCAAGAGGATTATGAGGATCATGAAACCATCGATACACAAGACATCGATATAGATGCTTATTTGAGCGACGACGAAACACCTTCTTATCAACTCCATGCTAACAACTACAGCAGTGATGATGAAGAAAAAACAGTACCTATTACAGGTGGAATTGGTTTTCACCAACACTTGAAGAGTCAACTCAGTTCGCTTATCCTAACGGAGGAAGAAGAACGAATTGCTGAATTCTTAATCGGTAGCATTGATGACAGCGGCTATCTCAGAAGATCATTATTGGACATCTTAGACGACTTAGCTTTTACACAGAGCATCATGGCTTCTGAAGAACAGCTGGAACTTGTCTTGGAGAAAATACATTCACTAGATCCAGCAGGTGTAGGTGCGAGAACCCTACAGGAGTGTCTCTCTATTCAACTGAGTAGAAAACAACTTTCCATACCCCAAATTATGGCTTCGAAAATAATAAACGAAGCTTTCGACTTATTTTCAAAAAAACACTTCATAAAACTTCAAGAAAAATTTGATGTAGATGAAGAGTTGCTCAAACAAGGACTTAAGGAAATCGAACGATTAAATCCCAAACCAGGAGGTGCCTTATCCGGTACTTTTCAGAATACCCACATCGTGCCCGATTTTATCTTAACGATAGAGAACGGTGTTCTAAACGTTGTATTGAATCGTAGAAATGCTCCTGAACTGCATATCTCTTCTTCCTACAAAGAAATGATGCAAGGATATAAAGCAGCACCCACAAAGAATAAAGGTCAAAAAGATGCCATCCAGTTCATCAAACAAAAACTCGACGCTGCCCAGTGGTTTATCGATGCAGTAGCCCAACGTTACCAAACCTTGTACCAGACGATTAATGCTATTGTTAAACATCAGGAAGATTATTTCCTTTCTGGTGATGAGTTACAATTGAAACCGATGATCTTAAAAGATATTGCCGAAATTATTCAAATGGATATTTCTACGGTATCACGAGTAGCAAACAGTAAGTATATCGAAACCCCCTACGGAACTAAACTTTTAAAAAGTTTTTTCTCCGAATCGCTTACCAATGAAGAAGGAGAAGAAGTTTCAACTTTAGAAATAAAAAAAATTCTTCGGACACTTATTGAAGAAGAAGACAAACGAAAACCACTAGCAGATTTGGCTTTGTCTGAAGGCTTATTGAAGGCTGGGTATCGAGTTGCTCGGAGAACCGTTGCTAAGTACAGAGAGCAAATGGATTTTCCCGTAGCACGTTTACGTAAAGAATTATAAGACGTAAAAGATCAAACCTACTTTGATGGAATTGAGTTCCAGAGGAACTCCCCTATCGGTTTGGGTTCCTTTTTTAAAAAATGGAGACAACGAATATTCTACATAGATATTCCACGTATTGTGACCCGCTGATAATTTGAGGGCGTGTGCAAATGGATTGACCTCCGTTAAACGTGTTGAATTGCCCGTAAAAGGTTTGGTTCTTGAAAAGAAATTGTATCGAAATACATATCCAGTATAAATTCTCCAAAACGAATAAGAAGTTGCGGTAGAGGTACGCCAGCGGTATTCGATGGGCACTTCAAAAAAATGTGTTATCAACCTGTTTTTGGATGCTAGTAAGGTGGTTTCAATTAAATTAAATTGATTGGATGATCCAACTTCTTCTACCGAGGTAAGGTTAGAACCATAATTACTAATTCCGTATCCTAAACCGATACCTAGAGCCCGATTGGAATCTGGATTCAGAGGAAAATCTCTTATGAAGCCGAGATTAAAAGCATGCGATATACCATTGAAACGAAAACCTTCGATCGACTCGTTTGCAAATAAAAACGATAGGCTAGCATACCATTGGTCTTCTTTATATGGAGTGCGCTTCGTTGGCAAGCTATCTTGTGCTACAATCGAAAGACTGGCTAAAAAAAAGAATATTGCAATACAATACTTCATTTGGTAAAGGTAGCAGAAGTTATTGCAAAAAAAAAGGGTGTTTCAATGAAACACCCTTTAATCTCGCTTGTTAGGATAGGCTAATTTTTAGTATTCTGAGTATAATCACCTAAACGAGTAGTGTAATTAATTTTCAAAGCATTAACCTGTCTTAATTCTTGTTTGATATCGGATATCAATCCCATATTTGTTTCTCCGTCAACTTTCAAAGCAGTTGTAAGAACGTTTTGTAGTTCTTGACGCTTCGATGCGCGTTCGGCCAATACAAAGGCTCCAACGTCTTCAACTGTTGCGAACTTATCGTTCAATTGAATTCGAGCTTGACTCCCGTATTTGTCTTCATATCGACTTGATGGTTTCCCAGCATAGATATACATAACACGATCTTTCTTGTCTAGTTTTTGAATTTGATCTGCAGCTGGTAATGTGTTTTGTACCATTAAAGTACTATCACGCATTACGGTTGCAACCATGAAGAAAAACAACAACATGAAAACAATATCGGGTAAAGATGCTGTTGAAATAGCAGGAGTTCCTCCTTCTTGTTTCTTTTTAAATTTAGCCATGTTTCTCTGTTTTAATTATTCTTACTCGGTTCTGCTTCAGACAACTTCTGAGGATACATAGCCTTAACTACATCTAACTTTGGCTTCAGCTTTTTTCTTTCACTTTCATAACGAGGGTCAGCATAACGCTTGTTCGCTTCTACGAAAGTTAATCCTAAAAGTGGATTGAGTCTCACGAATTCGCGATCCCTCAAGTCGTTATAGGCTGCAACCAATTCGTTCTGTACAGCGATGTACACTTTATAAGAAGTTTCTCGGTTATTTTTCAAAGAAATAATTGCCTTTTCTGGATTATCGGATGAACTTGGATCTTTGGCCCCTTGACAATAGTCACAAGCCTCCTCACCAGTTCCACCACCATTATCTAGAAATTCAATTGCCGCTTGACGTATATTAGCGATATCCATAGGCTCTTCTTCTACTAGAAATTGATTGTTTTTATTCACAACCACAGTGAAGATATTACGCTCTTTAATGATGGGTGGATCTACCACTTCATCAGTTGGAGGAAGCTTTCTGTTGATTCCTGAATCGGTTTCAATAGTCGTTGTAACGAGAAAGAAAATCAAAAGTAAGAATGCAATATCCGCCATCGATCCGGCATTTACCTCCGGTGCTGCTCTTTTTGCCATAATTCTTAATTTATTTGATTAGTTTCTTAACACCAGCGAAAAGCATAGATCCAATTGCAATGATTGCAAGGAAATAAAACATTCTGATTCCTGTACCTACTAAACGAGACCCCGTAGCTGACAAAACTTCTCCGTCTTTCATTGGAGTTTCAACACCTTCAGAAGTACCATAAGCAACTCCTAAAACTACTAAAAGACCAACAATAGAAAACACAGCTTTTTTCAACTTTTCCTTGTCTGAAAAAAGACCAAGAAGAGAGAATATTAAAGTAGCTATTACAGCAATTCCCAAGATAACTTGCGCGAGTGAAATTAAAGGACTTACAGTACTATAGTCTCCCATAGCAGCAGCAGCCTTTACTTCTTCGTCACCAGATCCAATAACCATGAAAAGGAATACAATTCCCAACACACCTAGAACACCTGTAACAATTTTTACTATTTTATGAAAATTCATAATTACAAATTTTAAAGGGTGTATACTATTTTTTATGCGCAACAAGGATATCAACCAACGTGATTGATGCGTCTTCCATGTCGTTTACGATACTATCAATTTTAGCAACGATATAGTTATAAAAAATTTGAAGGATAATTGCCACAACAAGACCAAATACTGTTGTTAGAAGTGCAACTTTAATACCTCCAGCTACGAGTGAAGGCTGCATATCTCCTGCCGCTTCAATTTTGTCAAAGGCCTGAATCATTCCGATTACAGTTCCCATGAACCCAAGCATTGGAGCAAGAGCGATGAATAAAGAAATCCAAGAAACGTTTTTCTCTAATTGACCCATTTGAACGCCTCCATAAGCTACCACAGCTTTTTCTGCACTCTCTACACCTTCGTCAACTCGATCAAGACCCTGGTAAAAGATTGAAGCTACAGGACCTTTGGTATCTCTACATAGATCTTTTGCCGCATCAACTCCGCCGTTAGCGAGAGCTTCTTCAACACCGTCAGTTAATTTTTTTGTGTTCGTAGTTGCTAGGTTTAAGAAAATAATTCTTTCGATAGCAATTGCAAGACCTAAAATCAAACAAATTAAAACGATTCCCATAAAACCTGGTCCTCCTTCAATAAAACGTGTTTTGAGTTCTTGAGTAAAAGAAGCAGATTCACCTGAGGCTTCATCATCTTCTTGAACGATTGTCGATACTGCTAAATTATCAGCAGTGATAAGATTAATTGTATTTGCATTTGCGGAAAAACCGGTCATTAAAATGCTGGCTACAAGGGCAACGAATAATTTTCTCATTTGATAAATTTTTGTTCTTGTTAATTAAAGGTTTAAAGATAAAAAAAAATACTGTTTAACCTAATTTTTTTGCAGAGAGGAAGGGATTCGAACCCTCGATACGCTTTTGGCGTATACACGCTTTCCAAGCGTGCGCCTTCGACCACTCGGCCACCTCTCTAAAATTAAATTTAGGTTCTCGAAATAACAAAAAAAATACTTCTCTTAAAAATTTAAGCCCCACTAAATCATTTTATTTTGAATATTCCTAGAGCATTCTTCGAAGTTTCCTCTGCAATTGTAGCCATGGGAAGTCCATATACTGCAGCTACCTTAGCTGCAATCTCTTGTATATAAGAGCTTTCGTTCCTTTTTCCTCGATAAGGAGTCGGGGCTAAATAAGGTGCATCGGTTTCGAGCACAATTTCATTCAGAGGAATCTGATTTAAAAATTGATCCAGTTTTCCATTCTTAAAAGTGACAACTCCTCCAATTCCTAACTTCAAATTATATGTCAAAACACGTTTTGCCTGTTCTAATGTTCCCGTAAAGCAGTGAAAAATTCCACTTAAATCGTCTGGATTATGTCCATCAAGAACTTCAAATACCGCATCAAAAGCGTCACGACAATGAATAACAAAAGGGAGTTTATACTTTTTTGCCCACTGAATTTGTAAATCAAAAGCCTCTTGTTGTTCTTTAATAAAGGTCTTGTCCCAATATAAATCGATTCCAATTTCGCCAATCGCACAAAAAGTTCGCTGTTCTAATAATGAAGAAACATGATCTAATTCTTCTTTGTAGTTCTCTTTTATATGGGTTGGATGAACACCCGTCATCAAATGCATTTGATTTGGATATTGTTTTTCGAGAGACAGCATCCGATCGGTATAGGTCGAATCAATAGCTGGAATAAAAAAATCAGTAATCCCAGTGGCAAGAGCTCTTTGGATCATTAGGTCGCGATCTTCATCAAAAGCTTCTGCGTATAGGTGGGTGTGGGTATCGATTAATTGCATGCGGCTAAAATAGACATTTCGTTATAGAAGGGCGGAAAACACTGATCAAAAATATTGGAATGCTATTCTGTATCTTTGAAAAAAAAAGCGTGCTCAAAAATATATTAGAACCCAAAGGATACACTTCAATTCGTTTAAAGAGAACAAAAAGTCAACATTTAGTGGCTCTCTTGAAGGTAAACGCAGTTGAAGGCTTGTTTTTAATTGATACGGGGGCTTCTAATAGCTGCATAAGAGCCGATAAGGAAGTTTATTTTGAACTTATTGGGAAAGACAACACCTTAGAATTGAGTGGGGCAGGGAGTGAAAAATTAGAAGCTAAACCAACTGCAAAAAGCAACATCAGCTATGGTACTATCTTCTTAACTAAATTGACATTCTTTTTACTGGACATGGATTCAATCAACAGGTCGCTGTCCGAACAAGGGAGTGAAGTAATCGATGGGATTATAGGCGCTGATTTTCTTAAAAAAACTAACGCCTTAATCGATTATAAAAGCAAAAAACTCTTTTTAAAGCTCTAGAGCTTTCTTAGGGTTGTTGTCCATCAATAATGCAATTGGATCTTCCAATGCTTCTTTAATGGCTACAAGAAAACCTACAGACTCCTTCCCATCAACAATACGATGGTCATAAGACAAAGCCAAATACATCATCGGATGAATTTCAACTTTTCCGTTTACAGCGATTGGACGTTCAATAATATTGTGCATCCCTAAAATACCCGATTGAGGGGGATTGATAATAGGTGTTGACAGCATTGAACCAAATACGCCTCCGTTGGAGATGGTAAAAGTCCCACCAGTCATTTCGTCCACTGTGATTTTACCATCACGAGCACGAATAGCCAATCTTTTAATTTCTGTTTCAACACCCCTAAAAGACAAGGTTTCTGCGCTTCTAACAACAGGAACCATAAGCCCTTTTGGCCCTGAAACTGCTACACTGATATCGCAGTAATCGTATTCAATTTGATAATCGCCGTCAATCATCGAATTGACATCAGGATATAATTTCAAAGCACGAACAACGGCTCGGGTGAAAAAACTCATAAAACCTAATCCAACATTGTGCTTGGCTTTAAACGTTTCTTTAAATTCATTTCGTAAGGCAAAAATGGGAGACATATTAACTTCGTTGAACGTGGTCAACATGGCAGTTTCATTTTTGGCACTTACGAGGCGTTGTGCGACTTTACGTCTCAGCATCGATAATTTTTTGCGGCTATCGTCACGGGAGCCGTGGGTTGGAGGAGTTCCCATTGAAGGCACTGCATCAACAGCATCTTGCTTGGTGATTCGACCCTCTCTTCCAGTACCAGAAACGGCATTGGCATCGATTCCTTTTTCATTTAATATTTTCTTTGCTGCTGGGGAAGCAGAGCCCGAAGCGTACGTCGCTTGTGCTACAACCTCCTTTTCGACAACTGCTGGTGCTTCTTCCTTAGCAGGGGCTTCCGCAGGGAGAGCATCACCACTTGGTTTACCTTCTGTATCAATTAGACAAACGACTTGGCCAACAGCAACTGCGTCACCTTCTTCTGCTTTGAACGTAATTGTTCCACTTTCTTCGGCTGGAAGTTCTAAGGTTGCTTTATCTGAATCTACTTCGGCAATGGGTTGGTCTTTTTCGACGTAATCTCCTTCGGCAACAAGCCATTGAGCAATTTCAACTTCGGTAATTGATTCTCCTGGTGAAGGAACTTTCATTTCTAAAATCATAGGAATGGGTTTTAACAGGTCGTGTTATTTATTTATTTGTTCTAATAAAATTATTTTTGGTGGCATCAAAAACATAGTCAATGACTTCGCCGTGTCTCTTCTTGAATCGCGTTGCGCTTCCTGCGGCTGGTGCTGCATAAAAACGTCTAGACACTGGTCGGAATTGAGCTGCTTCTGGTAAGTGAAGAAGTAAGTGAGACCACACACCCATATTACGAGGTTCTTCTTGGGCCCATACCACATCCTTAACGTCCTTATATTGTTCTAATACGTCTCTCATCTCATCAATCGGCAAAGGGAATAATTGTTCTACACGAACAATAGCGACGTCATGTCGTTTCTTTACTTCCCGAGCTTCAACCAGGTCGTAATAAAATTTACCCGTACAGAACACTAGGGTTTTTGTTTTTTCGGGAACTACATCAGCATCTTCTATTAGCGTGTGGAATTTACCATTTGTAAATTCTTCTTTAGAAGAAACTACATCCTGATGACGCAATAAACTCTTCGGTGTAAAAATAACCAACGGTTTGCGGTAATTGGTTTTCATCTGTCGCCGGAGAATATGGAATAAGTTTGCGGGAGTAGAACAATTTGCTATGAACATATTGTCCTTTGCGCAAAGCTGCAAATAGCGCTCAATTCGACCAGAAGAATGTTCTGCTCCTTGTCCTTCGTATCCATGCGGAAGTAATAAGACAATTCCGTTTTGAGTTTTCCACTTATCTTCTCCCGAAGCAATGTATTGGTCTATTACAATTTGCGCTCCGTTACTAAAGTCACCAAACTGCGCTTCCCAAATGGTCAATGCATTGGGACTAGCCATCGCAAACCCATAGTCAAAGCCCAAAACCGCATACTCAGATAAAAGGGAGTTGTAAACACTAAATTTTCCTTGGCTTTCAGGACTGATTGTATTCAGTAATACAATCTCCTCCTCAGACTTCTCTGCTTTTAAAAGTGCATGACGGTGCGAAAACGTACCACGCTCTACATCTTGTCCCGAAATACGAACATCAAAGCCTTCTTTTAGCAAGGTTCCATAAGCTAGGAGTTCTCCCATTGCCCAGTCCATAGCATCCAATTCGAAATACATGCGTCTTCGATCGCCAATTAATTTTTCTATTTTACGAAGGAATTTTTTATCTGCTGGTAAGGTAGTAATCGTTGTAGCTACTTCAGTAAGCATCTTTTCATCGACCCTAGTATCTACAGCTTTCTTCATTTCATTTGCCTTCGCCAAAGAAAGTCCTTCCCACTCATCAGCCATAAAAGGTGTGATGATTGTTTTTTCTTCTTTTCGAGAATCTTTAAGGTCGACCTCTAAAGAATTTTTATACTCTTGTTCCAACTGCTTTACATCTGCAGCAGTTACAATATTTTGAGCAATCAATTGATCGGCATAAATATCTCTTGGATTTTTATGTTTCGCAATTTTCTTATACAACTTAGGCTGGGTAAAGCGAGGTTCATCCCCTTCGTTGTGTCCATACTTACGATATCCCAATAGGTCGATGAATACATCTCTACCAAATTTCATTCGATAGTCTAAAGCAAAAAGAGTTGCGTGAACAACGGCTTCTGCATCATCGGAATTTACATGGAGCACGGGAGATAAGGTTACTTTTGCTACATCGGTACAATAAGTACTGGATCGAGCGTCGAGATAATTAGTTGTAAATCCAATTTGATTATTAACAACAATATGAATTGTTCCTCCTGTCCCGTAACCCTTAAGACCTGCCATCTGAACAATTTCATAAGGCAATCCTTGTCCTGCAATTGCAGCGTCTCCATGCACAATTATAGGAAGCACTTTATGGGTGTCTCCGTCAAAACTGCTTTCTAGTTTCGCTCGAGTAATTCCCTGAACCACTGCGCCAACCGTTTCAAGATGCGAAGGGTTGGGAGCAATATTCATGTTTATTTTTTTACCGTTATCGGTAGTGCGTTTTGAAGTCCAACCTAAATGGTATTTTACATCTCCGTCAAAAACAGTTTCTTCATAATCTTTTCCGTCAAATTCACTGAAAATATCTTTTCCTGATTTTCCGAAAACATTGGTCAACGTATTCAAACGGCCACGATGTGCCATTCCCATTACAAACTCTTCTACACCATGATTGGCTGCAGCTTCGACTACAGCGTCTAGAGCTGGAATCAAAGACTCTCCACCTTCTAGAGAAAATCGTTTTTGACCTACGTATTTGGTATGTAAAAAAGTCTCAAAGCTTACCGCTTGATTCAATTTCTTTAGAATATGCTTTTTCTCATCTTGAGAAAAATTGGGGAGATTGTCGTTTATATGAAGTCGTTTTTGGATCCAATCCAGTCTTTCAGGATTACGGATGTACATATATTCGACTCCAATAGAATGGCAATATACGCGTTCTAGGTGTTCAACAATAACCGTGAGCGTATTGGGGCCTATTCCCATAATATCGCCTGCATTGAATACCAGGTTACGGTCTGCCTGAGACAAACCGAAGTTTTCTAAGGCCAAATTGGGTTGGTAGGTTCTGCGGTCACGTACGGGGTTCGTTTTGGTAAACAAATGCCCTCGCTTTCTATACCCATCGATAAGTTGTACTACTCGAAACTCTTTTTGTAGGTGTTCGGGTACTTCAGTTACCAATTCCGTACTGTCATTATTTTGACTGTTTTCAACTCCAAAGTCAAAACCTTGGAAAAAAGCTCTCCAGCTGGGTTCAACGCTATCGGGTTGTTGAAGGTATTGGTCATACATCTGAGCAAAATAGCCTGTATGAGCTGCATTTAAAAAAGAATACTTGTCCATTATATGGATGCTTGTCTAAAAATTCATGGACGAAATTACAACTTTTAGCCTAAGCCTGCTATGTCTTTCAACGAAAAAAAAGCTGATTTTAACACAATTACAGTCCATTTTATGGCATTTATAGTTTTTGTTGGGAAAAATAGGTTTATTCTAAAAAACAACTTCTTAAAAATCTGTTTCAAAAAAGAAAAATATCTTCCCTAAAATCGAAGAACACATTTCATAATTGGTTACTTTAGACAGCATGTTTGCACTCGTCGATTGTAATAATTTTTATGCTTCTTGTGAGCGTGTCTTTCAACCGCAATGGGAAGGAAAGCCCGTTGTTATTTTATCCAATAATGATGGTTGTGTTATTGCGAGAAGTAACGAAGCAAAAGCTTTGGGCATTCCTATGGGAGCGCCAGCCTTTAAATACAAAGAGGTTTTTGCAAAACAAAAAATTAAAGTATTTTCTTCAAACTATCCACTTTATGGCGACATGAGTAGTCGCGTTATGCAAATTCTGGAAAGCTACACGCCCAATTCTGAGATCTACAGCATTGACGAAGCTTTCCTGAAATTCGATGGTTTTGATTATTTTGACCTAGAAAGCACAGGACTGAAAATAAAAAAACAGGTGCGCCAGTGGACGGGAATTCCTGTTTCTGTCGGTTTTGCCCCTACTAAGGCGTTGGCAAAAATTGCTAATAAAATTGCTAAAAAATTCGACTCACGAACACAAGGAGTTTACATCATTGACAGTTGTGAAAAACGAGTAAAAGCCTTGAAATGGACGGCCGTAAAAGACATTTGGGGCATCGGCAGGCAGCACACTAAAAGACTAGAAGCGCAAGGAATCCGAACGGCATATGACTTTGCAAATCTTCCCGATTCATGGATTAAAAAACACATGAGTGTACTAGAACTCCGCCTAAAAAAAGATTTGCTCGGATTGCCTTACATCAAACTAGAGGATGTTATTCCTGCAAAAAAGTCTATTGCTACTACTCGAAGTTTTAAAAGTAATCTTTCCTTGTTTCATCAATTGGAAGAGCGTATTTCGACTTATGCCAATAGCTGCGCAGAAAAACTTCGAAAGCAAGAAGGAAGTTGCAGTGCTGTCTTGATTTTTATTCGCAGTAATTCGCATCAAAAAAATAAAGAACAATACCGCAACAGCTGTGTAATCACACTCCCCTATGCTACCGATTCTAGTCTCATTATTTCTAAACAGGCTGTGAACGGTTTAAAACGTATTTTTAAAGATGGTATTGACTATAAGAAAGCAGGCGTTATCCTATTAGGATTAGTCCCTGCCAAAGAGCGACAGCTCAACTTATTTCAACCCGACCTAAACAAACACGATACGCTGATGCAGGCTATTGATAAAATACATTTACGCTTTGGACCCCATAAAATCAAGTTAGGGAATCAAGATCTCAATTCGACTTGGAACATGCGACAAGAACATCTTTCCAAGCGTTACACAACAGAGCTAAAAGAAATTTTTACGGTCAACAACAATTCGAATATCATCCTATGAAAAAAGACCAAAGCTCGCAACAAGCCATCGTTTTCTTTAAACCAAACACAGAGGTATTTCAAGAAATGCCTCTAGCACAAAATGGGGTTTCAGCAGGTTTTCCTTCCCCTGCAGACGACTTTAAAGAACTTCGCATCAGTATTGACCAAGAGGTTGTCAAAAACGCAGAGGCTACTTTTTATGCTCGAGTAGCTGGAGAATCTATGCAGGGAGCCGGTCTTGATGATGGAGATCTTCTGGTTATTGATCGAAGTAAAGAACCCGAAGACAATAATATTGCTGTTTGTTTTATCGATGGCGAATTTACTGTGAAGCGCTTAAAAGTAACACCCGAATGCATTTATTTAATGCCTGAAAATTCAAAATACAAACCCATACGGGTAACGGAAGAAAATCAGCTAATCGTTTGGGGTGTGGTTACTTTTGTTGTTAAAAAAGTCTAATTTTTTAGTCTCAATAGAATTTCATACTTTAGACGAAGCACAGTATAATATATAATTTAATGAAGAGAGTCGCTTACCTTTTCTGGGCCATTGGCATTCTTCATGTCTTTGGGCAGTATACAAATCAAGAGCTCTTGACGACCTACACAAAACCGCTTTTAGTACCTTTATTAGCTGTTTTTTACTACAACAAACAAGCAGAGAGATTATTCCTAATTGCACTCGGGTGCTCTTGGTTGGGAGATCTTTTTTTAATGGGCGAAGGCCGTTTGTTTTTTCTTTCTGGAATTTTCTCTTTCTGGGGAGCACAGCTTTGCTATTTATACTTGATCGCTAAAGAGATGCAACTTCCTTTCAAAAAAAACTTATTCTCTAAAGAAGCTCTTCTACCACTAATTTTGTTCGGCGCCTACTTTATTGGTACCATGAGTTTATTAGGTGTTAAACTCGGGGTGCTGACTTTTCCTGTCAGTGGATATGCGTTTACGTTAGCAATCATAGGAGCTACAAGCATGCTGTTGTGGACAAAAAAGAAAAACTCAAGGACAGGAGCTCTTTTCTTTGGAGTTCTATTATTTATTATTTCCGATAGTATGATCGCATTCAATACGTTTTATTTTCAAGAAGACATCTTCGGCTTTTGGGTTATGGCCACCTACATTCCCGCTCAATTCTTAATCTGTAATTACTTCAGAAAAACATACTCAAGCACATGAATTCAGTTTTTTCAGTGGGATTCAAATACAGTATTTACCTGTTTTGGGTTGTTGCTCTTATTAATCTTTATGGACTGATGTTTTATAGTCCACTGGAACAAATAACAAAACCCTTTCTTGTCCCCATTTTAAGTCTTTACTATTTTTCTGGAAATAATAGGAATTCTGCTTATTTGATGGCGTTGTTTTTTTCTTGGTGTGGGAATGTTTTAATTATGAGTACTGAATTCACGATGATTCTTGCCGGGGTTATTTGTTTCTGGGGGATGCTATTACTGTACTCCTATCAAATCCTCAAAACCCTTTCTGGCTCACTCGTAGATCAATTCAAAAAAAAATACGCCAAGACCATTGTGGTTATTTGTCTAGTATATTTAATCAGTATAATCGGTGTTCTTTATGAGGACCTAGGGAAACTTGTCCCTGCAATATCGTTTTACGGAGTAATCCTTACAGGAACCGGATTTCTTAGTATTATGCTGTGGCTTAAACAAAAAGAAAAAACAACATTCGCTCTCATGTCAGGCGTAATTCTTATGATCATTAGTGGTACACTACTCGCTGTAACGTTATTCGCAGGAAACAATCTTTTAATTGAACCCTTGATGCGACTCTCATACATAGTTGCACAGTTTTTAATCTGTTTTTACTTTAAAAAATCAACAAGCACTCTTAAAATATGATTTTATCCACCCCAAACCGAATCAAATTCAGCCTCTTTTGTTTTGTACTGTCTTCTGTTTGCTATATTTATGGAGGTTTATTTGGCAATGTCACATTAGAAATAACCTCAAACATTTTTCTCATTCCGAGTTTGGCTTTTTTATATTTTTTAAAGTCAAAAGAAAAAAACATTGCCTACGGTTTGATTCTTATTTTTTCATGGATAGGAGGGTTACTAATCTTATCGAAGACATTTTTAAACTCCATTTCTGGTGTTATTGCTTTTTGGGGCGTGATATTACTCCTTGCCGACCACATTTTGAAGCGGCTCAAAACACCCTTAAAAAAACAATTCAAAAAGAAAAAAACAATTTATTCGTTCCTCATTCACTCTGCTTATTTGTGCGGCATACTATACCTATTATCAGAACATCTGGGAAGCTTTATTTACCCGATTACATTTTATGGAATATGCTTAGTCGGAACTAGCTTTTTGAGCACTGTGCTCTGGAATGAGCAAAAAAATAAGACCAACATGATTCTGATGTTTGGGATCATTACGCTCGTTATAAGCGGATCAATACTTGCCCTCAAGCTTTTTGAAGGGGAGATAACCCTGATTCAAGATTTTTTTAGATTATTCCTTTATGTAGTCTCAGAACTGTTCATTTGCCTCTACTTTATAACATCAAAAAAAAATAAATGAAAATCTCAAATGTTTCCCCAAAGACATTCGTAGTTCTTTATTGGCTGTCTTTATCCCTCTACATCTTCAGTGTAATGTTTGATTATCCTACAATACAATCGATTGGTATTGTATTCATGATTCCTTTCCTTGCACTGGCAACTAACTCAAAAAAAGAAGTAGTGAATGGGTATTTCTATATCTTATTTATGGCTTGGCTTGGAGATGTACTTTTATTAGCTGAGAAACCATCAACAACATTCAGTGCCGTAATTTCATATTGGGGAAATCTCCTGGTCATTTCAGCCTTATTACAACGCAAGTTGGTTGATTCTATACTGTCTCAAATTCAAAAAAAAGAAGGTGTGTATGCACTGTTGGGTTTAGGAATTGCCATTCTGAGTATCATCGTAATAATAGAACCGTATGCAGGAATAATTTTAATTCCTATAATATTTTATGGGATCACCTTAATCCTAACGGGAATTCTAAGTTTTATCATCTACTCAAAAAACAAAACAATTCAAAATCGAAATTTAATTCTTGGATATGTTTTCATGTGTTTGAGTGCCATTACAAAAGCCATAGAAATAATTTATTTTAACAACAATTATTACTTTTTTTGGAATCCGCTGCTTTATGCCCTGGGACATTATTACTTTTACTTGTATTTCACATACCCGTCAAAACAAAGTCATGAGATTTAAGAGTTTATATCCACCGCTGTCCCTCCTACTATTTTTATATTTCAATTTAAGTCTAGCTCAACAAGATCCTTATGAAGATGATGAAGTCGAATATCTATCTCCACTAAATGATAAAAGTCTAGAAGGCCAAAAACTCTTTGTAGAAGAACTGCTGGATCTCTCGGGTTACATCGTCAAAAGCATACAAGTATATCAAAAACTCCCAAATAACGCTAAGGTGTTTCGAGTGAAGTTAGACACTAAAAACGAAGGGGGCTTTGTTTTTGTGCGCTGGGATAAAAAGGAGAAAGAAAATTACATCGCTAATAAAATGATTGACCCCGGGGTGTACTACAACCTGAAAGCTTCCAAAGAAATTATGCGTAAACAAACGGACAAAGGATCTTTCGGAATAGAAGATATTGGGTTGCAGGCAGCAGATCAAGACCAAATAAGTGAAGATGAATTGGAGCAATTTCGTCAGGAATTTGATCTCCAAGAAAAGGAGAAAGAGGCGAAAAAAATTAACCAAGAAAACAAGGCTGCAAAGAAGAAAAACAGAAAAAAGAAGAATTAATATGTTTATTTTATTTGCAAAATAGTTAAACAAAAGTTTTTAAATTCAAAAGTCAAGCCCTAATTTTATTGAAAATTAAATCCCATGAAAAACAGCCTATTGCTGATTCTTTTTACAATGTCTACTCTTGTGTTAGCCCAAAATACGGGAACTTTTTCAGGTCAAATTATCGATGAGAAAACACAGTATCCCTTAGAAGGTTCTTCTGTTATTCTTGAGGGAACAAACATTGGTGTTATTACAGATGCAAATGGATATTTTACTTTTGAGAACGTACCCACCAAATCATATAATATTCAGGCGACCTATTTGGGCTACGAATCGCAAACTCTTTACAATGTGATCGTAAAATCGGTAGGAACTCCATCTCTTTTATTTAAACTTAACGAATCTTCTGAGGCTTTAGATGAAATAATCCTTTCGAAGAGTTCTTTTAGAACGTCTAAAGAAACTCCACTATCTACCCAATCCTTTTCTGCAGTTGAAATAGAAACATATCCAGGGGGAAACAATGATATCGCAAAAGTAGCACAAAGTTTACCCGGGATTTCTCCATCAATTGGTGGGTTTAGAAATGACTTCATCATTCGTGGTGGAGCTCCAAACGAGAGTGTATATTATTTAGACGGCGTTGAAATTCCAAACATCAATCATTTCAGTACACAAGGAAGTGCTGGAGGTCCAGTTGGCTTACTCAACGTTTCTTTTATACGAGAAGTAACGCTATCCTCCTCGGCATTTGGTGCCGAGTATGACAACCCATTGTCAGGGGTTCTTGCATTTGAACAACGCGAAGGAAATAATCAGACGTATTCCGGGAATGTCCGCATTGGGGCTAGTGAAGCTGGAGCAACTTTCAACGGCCCGTTATTCAAGAAAGGAAAAGAACGCTCCAATACCACACTAATGGTTTCTGCTCGAAGAAGTTATTTGCAATTTGTATTTGCCTTGGTAGGTCTTCCTATACGACCCGATTACTGGGACTACCAATGGAAATTGAATCATAAAATTGATGAACGCAACAGCCTGACTTTTATAGGTCTTGGATCCATAGATGATTTCTCAGTAGTCGCTCCCGATGATTTTGATGTGGAACAACAAGCAGCACTAGAAACAGCTCCAATCATAGAGCAAAGAACCATTACACTTGGACTTACTTGGAAGCATCAATTCAAAAATGGTACAGGTCAAGTAAACACAACCCTGAGCACCAACCGTCTGAAAAATGTCTTCAGTCAATACCAAGACAACGAAAACAAAACAGGCATTCTCTTTAGAAATGATTCTAAAGAGCAAGAAACTAAGCTAAGAGTTCACGCCACCCAATACATAAAGAACTGGAAAATTTCATACGGACTCAACGTTCAACAATCTGTTTACACCAACAATACAGACGATATAGTCGGTGGCTTAGGCTATGAAACGACTATTGATTTTGCCAAATACGGTTTCTTTGGAAAACTGAGCCGTTCATTTGTAAACAACCGCTTAAGTTTAGCTCTAGGACTGCGTTCCGATGCAGATAGCTTTACCAACGGATCAACACTTATAGATAATCTTTCCCCAAGGCTTTCGGCTTCGTACATGCTCAATGAAAGTAGCAGCTGGAAGCTGAATGCTTCTGTAGGGCGTTATTTTAAAATTCCAACATACACCATGCTTGGGTTTCAGAACAACAGTGGAGAATTCGTCAACAAATCCAATCGGTATACCCAAAGTGATCATTATGTCTTCGGGGTTGAATACAACCTGAGTCCCTCTGCTCGTTTTACAATAGAAGCTTTTAGAAAAGAATACAGTCAGTACCCCGTATCTGTTGTAGACGGTGTCTCCTTAGCCAATAAGGGCGCGGGCTTTGAAGTCTTAGGAAACGAAGCAGTAGTTGATACTGGTAACGGATTGAGTAAGGGGATTGAAGTTTTGTTTCAACAAAAACTGTCCAATAACTTTTATGGGATTTTGGCCTATACCTTGTTCAGTAGTGAGTTTTCAGGAATAAATAGGGTGAGGCTTCCTTCGGTTTGGGACAGTGGAAACTTGCTAACGTTTACTGGAGGCTACAAACTACCAAAAAACTGGGAAGTTAGTTTACGTTATCGTTATGCCGGAGCAACACCATTTGCCCCAACAGACACAGCAGCAACCTTGATAACTTATCCACAAATTATAATCGACTACAATCGTTTGGGCGAAAACAACTTATCGAGCTTCAGACAAGGAGATTTTCGTTTGGATAAAAAATGGAATTTCGAGAAACTGTCGTTTAATTTCTATATTGAAATTCAAAATTTCTTAGCGCAAGAAAACCCTCGACCAGATGAATACACTTTGGCTAGAACGGATGAAGGCGTGTTGATTTTACCTAAAGAACTTGTTAAGATTGATCGAGAAGAACGCAATACTCCCTTCCCCTCTTTTGGCCTTGTGTTTGACTTTTAGAGATAAAAGTCTTTTACTAATTGCTGATGTTCGAATGTACGCTGATGGCGAGATTCTTCAAGAATCAATTCCTCAGTTTGTAAAGGAGCTTTTGTTTGTTCAAAGCGCATCAACGTTCTTTTAAAAGAGCTGGTTCTTGTTCCCTTTAGGTGCAGCTCATGAACTAAATACAGGTTGTGCTCAAGTCCCAGAGCACGAAGCTTATTTCGGTATTCAAAAGGGCACACCATTGAAAAGCTACCCTCAGGGCTCAACAATTGATCAGCACAAGAAAATAAATCTTCGTAGCGAAGGTGGTGGTTGTCGCGCGCGGTACTTCTGGAATCCTCTGACACTTTAAAAGGGGCGGTAAAAAAGGGCGGGTTTGAAACAATCAGATCGAAGGTTTCACTAGATTTTTGGGTGTAGTTTAAAAGGTCGGCATGAATCAATTCTAAACGATCAAACCAAGGGGAATTTTTAAAGTTTTTGGCAGCCTCATCTGCAGCAGCGGCATCTATTTCTATTGCTTTGATAATAGAACCATCTGTTCTTTGAGCGAGCATCAGTGCAATCAGCCCGGTCCCAGAGCCAATATCTAAGATGGTTTTGGGCTTGCTGCTTACAGAAGTCCAAGCACCAAGTAAAACACCGTCGGTGCCGATTTTCATAGCAGATTTTGACTGGTCAATTTGAAATTGCTTGAACCGAAAGAGTGTGTTTTTCACGAGCGATAAACATCCAATAATCCGTCTGGTAAATGGAGTGTAAGTTCAGAAGATTTTTTATCAACTTTTGTAATAAAATCGTCGTGAACAGGCACTAAAATAAGCCGCTCCTTTTTATCTAAAATCTCGAATAAAGCCTGAGGTGTTTGGTCATTTACAGATTGTAGTACTCCAATTTTTTTACCAGTTTGTTCTTTAACCGTAAAGCCAATAACTTCATGGTAATAAAATTGACTATCCTCTAATTCAGGAAGGGTGCTCAGGGGGAGGTACAACTCTTTCTTTATCATTAAATCGGCATCAGCTTCCGTTTCGATATCTTCGAAACGAATCCGCAGTAAGCTTGATTTTTGGAGTTGGGCATTATCAATAAAAAAAGGAACCAGTTTATTGCCTTGTAAGACAAAAACTGATTCCAAATTGATATAGTCTTGAGGAGTATCGGTATCTAGCTTAGCTAGCACCTCTCCTTTATAACTGAATTTTGAAACGATGGTCCCAAGGTAGAAACATTCTTCTTTGGTCATCGATGCAAGGTGTTATGCTTCTGGAGTCTCTTCGGTTGCGTCAGCAGCTGGTGCTTCCTCAGCAGCAGGAGCAGCTTCTTCAGCTACTTCTTCTTTAGCTTCTTCAACAGCAGCAGCTTCTTCTTCAGCTGCGGCAGCTTCAAGAGCGGCAGCGGCAGCTACCTCTTCAGCAGCAGCTTCTTCCACTAAAGCTTTAGCATCAGAAACACGTTTTTCATTTACAGCTTTTTCAGCAGCAAATGCATCCGCTTTAGCTTTTGCTTCATCCTTAGAAAGGCCATCAACTTTAGCTTGAATTTGCAGGTCTTTTTGCTCTAACCATGCTTCGAACTTTGCGTCAGCGTCTTCCTGAGTTAAAGCTCCTTTGCGAACACCACCTAGAAGGTGATGCTTCAATAAAGCTCCTCGGTAAGACAATAAAGTACGAGCAGTGTCAGTAGGTTGTGCACCATTCTCTAACCATTTTACAGCAGCATCTACATCAAGATTCACTGTAGCTGGGTTGGTGTTTGGATTGTATGTTCCGATTTTTTCGAGATAACGTCCATCTCTTTTGGCACGAGCATCAGCTGCTACTACCCAATAGAATGGTTTTCCTTTTTTTCCGTGTCTCTGTAATCTGATTTTTACTGGCATGTCATATTAAATTGTGAACGTTCTCGACGTTCGGGTTATTAATTCAAGGTGCAAATGTACTGTTTTATTTCAAAAGTAAGTCTGAATCTTTTAAAGTTCTTATAATTAGTAAACAAACAAAGCTGGTTAATCTTGTTTTAGGCGGTTATTACTGGAATTTTATCCTTGTAGAACCCATTAAAAAGGCTTATTTTTGCGCCCTAATTTATTGAGAACACATCCATGCAAATTACAAGAACAGACCTTGACGCCTTAAACAGTACAATCACGATCGCATTAGATCAAAATGATTTTGCTGAAAAAGTACTTAACGTATTGAACGATTATCGAAAGAATGCAAACATCCCAGGATTTAGAAAAGGGCATGTGCCTATGGGCATGATCAAAAAGCAATACGAAACGGCAGTTACAGCTGATGAGGTAAATAAAATATTACAAGAAAATCTAAACAAATACATCACCGACGAAAAGCTTGAGCTTCTGGGAAACCCACTTCCCAAAATGCAAGATGAAATTGACTGGAAAGCTGATGTTATGAATTTTGAATTTGAACTTGGCCTTTCTCCCAAGTTCGATGTTAAGCTAAAAGGCAAAAAAGCAGTTACCTATTTTCAAATCGAAGCGGATAAAAAAATGATTGAAGAACAACTCAATCACATTCAAAAACAATATGGAAAGATCGAGTCTGCTGAAGAAATTGGAAAAGGCACTGAACTTGCTGTTGAAATCAAAAACGAAGAAGCTGCTATCGATACAACTCCCGTTATTGAGTTTGATCAAATCAAAGGGAAAAAGAACATCACTGCCTTTAGTGCTGCAAAAGTAGGCGATACTTTAGAGCTTCAAACCAAAGGACTTTTTACTGAAGATAGTGCAGCTGCTAGAGCATTTGGGTTAACCCTCCCTCAATTGGATGAGCTTCCAAAAACGGTTGCGATCACGATAAAAGAAATCAACAATCGAATTCTTGCCGACTTAGATCAGGAGCTTTTTGATAAATTATACGAAGCCGGAACCGTAACTTCGGTAACAGACTTAAAAGCAAAAATAAAAGAAGGAATTGAAAAGCAATTTGTATCTCAGTCAGAACAAAAACTGCTTAACGATATAACCGAGAGTTTAATTGAAGCAACCCAATTTGATCTTCCCAAAGAATTTTTGATTCGTTGGCTGCAAAATTCTGGTGAAAAACCCTTGAATGAAGAAGAAGCCATTACAGAGTATGAAAAATCTGAAAAAGGAATTCGTTATCAATTGATCGAAGGATCAATCATCCAAGAGCACGATCTTCAAATTCAATTTGAAGAACTTCAAAGTTTTGCAAAGGAATTAATCAAAGAACAAATGGCTCAATACGGCCAACTAGCGCCAGAAGAAAAAGAGCTAGATGATATAGCTGCTCGAATCTTTACAAATCAAGAAGAAACCAAAAGACTTTCTGATCAATTGATGAGTAAAAAGCTGTTGGCTTTTTACAAAGAAAATGCAGGAATAAAAACAAAGAAAGTAAACTACGATGCATTTGTAAAAGAAGCATACGGGAGCGCACAATAATTTTACTTACTTTTAGTTACTAAATAAACCACACTATGGACTACGGAAAAGAGTTTAAAAAATACGCAACTAAGCATCACGGAGTAAACGCTATGTACTACGATAAAATCGTCAGTAGCATGACTCCTTATATCATCGAAGAACGCCAAATGAACGTAGCTCAAATGGATGTGTTTTCTAGATTGATGATGGATCGTGTTATGTTTTTGGGAACAGGGATTGACGATCAAGTAGCCAATATCATTCAAGCACAGTTGTTGTTTTTACAAAGTGTAGATCCAAAACGTGATATACAAATGTACATCAACTCTCCTGGTGGAGGGGTATATGCTGGTTTGGGTATCTATGACACCATGCAATACATAACACCAGATGTTGCAACGATCTGTACGGGTATTGCTGCTTCTATGGGAGCTGTACTTCTGTGTGCTGGAGAAAAAGGGAAACGCTCTGCTTTGCCACATGCACGTGTGATGATCCATCAACCTCTAGGGGGTGCTCAGGGTCAAGCTTCGGATATCGAAATTACCGCACGTGAGATCATGAAACTTAAAAAAGAATTATACGACATCATTGCCAATCATTCTGGACAAGAATTCGACAAGGTACACCACGACAGTGACCGGGATTACTGGATGAAAGCTGAAGAAGCTAAAGCCTACGGAATGGTAGATGAAGTTTTGACTAAATAAAAGTATTGAATCATGAGTGATGAAGAATTAATTTGTTCCTTTTGCGGTCGTTCTAAACCACAGACCGATCTCTTGATTGCTGGCTTAGACGCTCATATCTGTGATAAATGCATTCATCAAGCTCATGGTATTGTAATTGAAGAAGATAAAGATGTTGAAGGCAAAAGCGATCAAAAAGAAACTCTAGAGGTAAAGACACCAAAACTAACCAAGGCTTTTTTAGACCAATACATCATTGGTCAAGATGCTGCTAAACGGGTGATATCCGTGGCTGTTTACAATCACTACAAGAGATTGTCTCATCCCAAGTCGGAGCTTGAGGAAATTGAAATCCAAAAAAGTAACATCCTTTTGGTTGGACAAACTGGAACAGGAAAAACCTTATTGGCTCAATCGATTGCCAAGATGCTGAGTGTACCTTTAGCTATTGTAGATGCTACCATCCTTACAGAAGCAGGTTATGTTGGGGAAGATGTTGAAAGTATTTTAACTCGCTTACTCCAGGCTGCTGATTATGACGTTGAACGTGCTCAACGTGGAATTGTTTTCATCGATGAAATTGACAAGATTGCCCGTAAAGGGGATAATCCCTCCATTACACGAGATGTGTCTGGAGAGGGAGTTCAACAAGCGCTATTGAAGTTACTCGAAGGAACTGTTGTAAATGTTCCACCTAAAGGCGGTCGCAAGCATCCTGATCAAAAATTTATTGAAGTTGATACCTCCGATATTTTATTTATCGCTGGGGGAGCTTTTGATGGTATTGAACGTGAAATCAATAAGCGTATGAATCTTCAGGCAATTGGATATAAAGTTCAAACACAAAAAGAAGACATCGACAAGGACAACCTTTTACAATATGTAAACCCTAAAGATGTCAAGTCATTTGGTCTGATTCCAGAGATCATTGGACGACTTCCTGTGTTGACTTATATGCACCCTTTGGACAGAAAAACCTTACGCTCCATACTAACTGATCCTAAGAATGCATTGATCAAACAATACGAGAAACTCTTTGAACTTGACGGTATAACCCTCAGTTTTTCTTCTGGAGCATTGGATTTTATTGTTGAAAAAGCATTAGAATACAACCTGGGTGCACGAGGATTACGTTCGCTTTGTGAAGCCATTCTCACGGATGCCATGTTCGAAATGCCTGGTGGAGCAGTGACCGAATTGAAAGTGACCAAAGCCTATGCTGAACGGAAACTCAACAACTCCAAAGATCCCGCCCTTAAAGCGGTTTCGTAGCATTAAATACTAATAATTCTTCCATCAAATCTCGGTTATTAGATAAACGGGGAATCTTGTGTTGTCCTCCCAGTTTTTTATTTTTAGATAACCAGTGGTAAAACAGCTTGGGTTGTGCTATCACAACTTCGGGAAGACGCATGGTCAAATTTTTATACCGCTTGGCATCATAATCTGAATTAACTTCACGCAAGGTTTCATCCAACAAACTTGTAAAACGCTCCATGTTTTCGGGTTGATTATCGAACTCAATAAGCCATTGATGTGTTCCGCTCCCTTTTCCTTTCATAAAAATTGGCGCTGCTGTAAAATCTATGATATGAACCCCCAATGCCTGGGCAGCTTTCGACAGAGCAAAATCTGCGTTTTCAACCATCAATTCTTCACCAAAAGCATTGATGAAATGCTTTGTTCTACCCACCACTTGGATTCGATACGGAGCAACAGAAGTGAATTTGATTACATCGCCCAATTTGTAACGCCATAAACCTCCGTTGGTCGTTATCACAAGTGCATAGTTTGTATACAAGGACACTCCAACTAGGGGAATAATGTCCTGATCCGTTCCGTCAACTGGAATGAATTCATAAAAAATTCCATAATCCAACATCAATAACATCTCCTCTGAATTGTTCTGATCTTGAATTCCGAAAAAGCCTTCCGAAGCATTATAGGTTTCGTAATACTTTAGTTGAGAACCAGGGAAAAAATTAGTGTATTGATTTTTATAGGGTTTAAAGCTAACCCCACCATGAAAAAAAACTTCAAGATTGGGCCAAACCTCCAGAATATTTTTCTTTTCGGTCTGTTCAAGAACCTTATTAAGCAAGACCATCATCCAAGACGGAACTCCAGCAAAACTCGTTACATTTTCATTGATGCTCTCTTTTAAAATGGCATCCATTTTGGCTTCCCATTCAGGCATTAAAGAAACTTTATGGGAGGGTGTACTGCTTATTTCTGCCCAGAAAGGCATGTTGTCAATAATTATTGCTGACAGGTCTCCAAAATAACTCGTACTGTTGTCATAAATTTCTTGGCTCCCGCCCAATCGTAGATTTTTACCATTAAAGAGTTCAGATTCCGGATTGTTATTAAAATAAAACGAAAGCATATCTTTTCCAGCTTTGTAATGACAATGCTCTAAAGCCTCAACACTTACGGGAATGAACTTGCTTTTACTATCTGTTGTTCCGCTAGACTTTGCAAACCACTTGATGGGAGTAGGCCAAAAGATATTGGCCTCTCCCTTTCTGCTTCGGTTGATGTCTTTAGCAATATCTTCGTATGCAACAAGGGGCACCCTACTTTTAAAAACTTCGTAATTGCGTATCGAACTGAATTGATAATTCAACCCTATTTCAGTTTGCTCAGAAACACGGAGTAAATCCTGAAGAACTTCTTGTTGAACTTCATGAGGGTATTTTATAAATAGTTCTATCTGATGAATTCTTTTTTTAAGAAACCAAGAGGCTATAGAATTGAATAAGGGGATTGCCATTTTATAAGTATCTTTATTTTATAAATATAAATCATTCTATCACATGTTTTCAGGCGTTCTAAAAAAAATGAATACGGCGTTCGGACCTTCGGTCGGCTATTACCTCAATCTGAAAGATGATTTTGTAGCCCTCCACCAATTCATTGAACAATCCATTACACTCGAAATGATTGGCTATGAGTGCCTAAATTGTTCGCGAACAGAGCCGATCTTCAGACAAGGTTTTTGCAAAAAGTGTTTTTTTGAAAGTCCAAACGCTGGCGATTGGATCATGCGTCCCGAACTGAGTACCGCTCACTTGGACATCGAAGATCGCGATTTGATTTATGAGAAAAAAGTGCAACTGCAACCACACATTGTATATCTCGCGCTTTCTAGTCATCTAAAGGTCGGAGTGACTCGAAAAACACAAGTACCCACCCGATGGATTGATCAGGGTGCACACCAAGCTTTAGCAATCCTTGAAGTACCTAATCGATATTTGGCGGGTGTGGGTGAAGTTGCATTAAAAGAAATTTATTCTGACAAAACCAATTGGCGAAAAATGCTGCAAAACGAAGCAGAACCCATCGATTGGGTTTCCGAAAGAAACAAGGCGATCGATCATCTTCCCAAGGAACTGAAACCCTATGTGCTTCATGAAAATACAGAACCTTTGGCAATTGAATTTCCTGTAAACCGTTACCCTGAAAAAGTAAAAAGCTTGAACCTAATAAAAGAGCAAAACTTTACCGCGGTGCTCAAAGGAATAAAAGGACAATACCTCATCTTTGAAGACGACACTGTTTTCAATGTCCGTTCGAACGAAGGTTTGGTTGTTAATTTAAATGTACATTAACTAGTCGATTGTTTTGGATGAAGATTCCACCAAACGATTAATCTCAGTCATTTCCTCTGCAGTCAAATGCCGCCATTTTCCTTTGGGTATGTCTAAAGACACATTCATGATGCGTGTTCGTTTTAAAGTCACAACCCGATAATCTAAATACTCACACATTCTCCTAATCTGTCGGTTCAACCCTTGAGTTAAAATTATTTTAAACTCTTTTTTATGGGTCTGCTTAACTTCACAAGGACGGGTAACCGTATCTAAAATTGGAATTCCAGCCCCCATTTGTTTAATGAAATCATCGGTGATCGGTCGATTGACCGTAACCACATATTCTTTTTCGTGGTGGTTTCTTGCTCGTAAAATTTTATTGACAATATCGCCGTCGTTAGTCAAAAATATAAGCCCCTCACTGGGCTTGTCTAAACGTCCAATTGGAAAAATCCGACTGGGGAAATTGATATAGTCGATGATGTTGTCTTTTTCAACTCCCGTATCGGTCGTACATACGATTCCAACAGGCTTATTGAATGCTATATAAATTGCTTCTTCATTTCCAGGACGCACAAGTTCACCATCTATATGAATGATATCCTCTGGAAGAACTTTTACACCCATTCCAATCACTTCCCCATTAACAGCGATTCGACCTTGATCGATCATTTTGTCGGCTGCTCTTCTCGAACAATATCCGATTTCGCTGAGGTATTTATTTATTCGTACGGGATCACTCATAACGTTCTGATTCGTTTTCTAATTGAATTTCTTCCCCAGCTTTTAGGTTGAAACGTCTTCTTATTAAATATACAAAGAGGTAGAGAAAAGGGGTGTCGATAGCCGCAATAATAACTTTAAAAATAAAGCCTGAAACTACTAAGCCAACAAACATATTCCAAGGTAATACTTGAAAAACACAAAGTAAAAGAATAACGGTAAGGGTATCTAAAAATTGAGAAGCAAAAGTTGAAAAGTTATTTCGCAACCACAGCTGCTTCCCTTGGGTTTTCTTTTTCCAAAAATGATAGATGCGTATGTCTATAAATTGGGCACATAAATATGCAATCATAGAGGCAAGAACCGCTAAGGGGGATAAAGAAAATACTTGTGAAAAGGTCTCGTCTCCTATTGGCGATGAGGGAATTGCGGGGACAAAATCTGCTAGTAATAGAATTCCAATGGAAAAAAACGAGGCGAAAATTCCGGCTACAACTACTTGATTTGCTTTTTTTTGCCCAAAAATTTCTGAAATTAAATCTGTGATCAAAAAAGTAATTGGATAGGGCAAAATACCTACTGATAATTCAAACAACGGAATTCCAAAGACGCTTGTGTCTAGCGGGTACCAATAAAAGAATTTTTGAAAAATTAAATTAGAAACCACTAAAGAAGTGATGAAAAGGGCAGCTAAATATAAGAAAATCTGATACGCAATTGCCTTGTCTTTTTGGTTCATGCGTTATTTAATATCAAGTGAAAAAGGAATCCGGGCTTGAATTTGTGCAGCTTGATTTCCCGCAGAAGTAGAAGCCTGGATAAAGGCACTGAATTCTCTTGGAAGAGCTGATTTGATTTTAGTTTCTATTGCGGCAAAAGGACTCATCAGAGCAAAAATATCGTCAAAGTCTGTTTCAATTTTAGGGTAAGAGGTCAGGTTGTACTCTTCTATTTCTGCAAGTTCAGCAGCAGCTTCTATCGCCGCACCAAGGCCTCCTAACGTATCAACAAGGCCGTTTTCTTTTGCTTGAAGACCTGTCCAAACTCTTCCCTGAGCAAGGGCTTCAACCTCTTCTAAAGATAAATTTCTCCCATCGGCAACCCGTTGCTTGAAAGTCTCGTAAACATGTTCTATACCTTCCAAAGCGCTTTTACGAAAGCCTGGAGATATTGGCTCAAAGGGACTGTAACCAACTGCATTTTTATGCGTCATTACATGTTCGGCATTAATTCCAATATCGTCTGTAAAACCTTTTACATTTGGTATGGTTGCAAACACTCCAATGGAGCCTGTTATGGTCATTGGATCTGCAAATATGGTATCGGCATTACAGGCGATATAATATCCTCCTGAAGCTGCAACATTACCCATAGAAACGACCAAGGGCTTTTCCTTCTTAGCCTCCTCTAAAGCGTTCCATAAAATATCTGAAATCATGGCGCTTCCACCCGGAGAATTGACTCGTAGGACGATTGCTTTAACACGTATACTCTTAGCAGCTTCTTCTATGGCTTCTACAAAAACTTGATCTCCGATTTGAGTTTCACTTCCATCTCCGAAAAGAATAGGCCCTTGAGCATAAATAACCGCTATTTTATTACGAACTCCTTTTTTGTAGGCTGCGTTGCCGGCCAAAAGATCATTATAGTCGACTAATTTGAGTTTATCATCTTCTGAAATACCCGCCTTATTTTTTAACAATTCGATGTATTCACTTTTGTAGTTGATCTGATCTACCAAACCAACTTTTACCGCATTCTCAACAAGGTTTCCTTTAAGTTCAGTAGCGATTGCATCCAGCTCGTCAACAGAGATATTCCGAGCTTCGGCAATTTCAGAACCAATCGTTTCCCAAAGCGAGGCAATTAGAGAGCCGATTTGTTCCCGATTGGCTTCACTCATGGTGTTAGACAAATAGGGTTCTACCGCACTTTTATATTTACCGTGACGAATCACTTCCATTTTAAAGCCGTATTCATCTTCGAAATCTTTGAAATACAAAACCTCTGAAGCCAAACCTTTAAGCTCTACTCCTCCATTTGGATTAACAAAAATAGAGTCAGCAACTGAAGCCAAATAATATCCTTTTTGAGTAAAATAATCGCCATAAGCTGATATGAATTTTCCACTTTCTTTAAAAGTAACTAAGGCGTCACGAAGAGTTTTGGTTTGTGCCCATCCGGCTTGAACGTACTCACTACGCAGATGAATCCCTTTGATTTTATCGTTTGCTTTAGCCAAATCAATTGCGGTTACTAAGTCAATCAATTGAACACTTTCGGCATCCAAGCCTAAGTTGATTTGAAATTCTTGACTTCCAGGAACATTGTCTAATATGGGCAAGTCTAATTTTAAGGAAAAAATGCTGTTGTCCTGAATCAATGCATTAGAACTCCCTTCTGAGTTTACAGCACTAGCAATTCCGGCAATCAACATAAACAAGATAATACCCCCTAAAAATAGGGCAGTAATAGTTCCTAAAACTGAGGCTAAAAAAGTACGTAAGAAATTCATTGGAGTTGATTTTTTACAAATATAAGATAAACTGATTGATGAAAGAAGATGTGTTTGGAATTTTAAATCGAAAGTAACAACTTCATTTTTAGTGCAAAAGATTTATATTTATAACCTTCAAATCAATAAACCATGAAAAAAACAGGACTCCTTTTAGCCCTCCTTCTATTTTTAACCCAATGTAAAGTCAATCAATTTACCGGTAAAAAAACCTTACAGATTTACGGAAATAAGACTGTGCTTCCTCAAGCATTCAAAGCGTACGATGAATTCATTAAAACCAATAAGGTTATCCTAAACACTCCGGCAAGTAATCAAATACAAGATGTTGGTAAACGAATAACACAGGCTGCAGAAGCTTATTTTAAATACAAACAAAACCCAAACTATCTGGACGATTATGCTTGGGAGTACAATTTAGTTGAGGATAAAGCAATCAACGCTTGGTGTATGCCAGGTGGAAAAATAGTGTTCTACACTGGAATTATGGATATTGCCAAGACCGAAGCGGGTATTGCTGCCATAATGGGACATGAAGTTGCGCACGCCCTTGCAAATCATGGAGCACAACGTATGAGCGCAGGGACCATTCAACAAGGTCTGGGTATCTTGGGAGCAAAACTTTTAGAAAACGAGCCTAAAAAAAAGAGGGATATTTTTCTAAAGGCCTATGGAATCGGATCTAATGTGGCAGGAATATTACCCTTCAGCAGAGCTCATGAAAACGAAGCAGATATCATCGGGATGCAGTTGATGGCTATAGCGGGCTATGATCCGGCAGAAGCAGCTTCTTTATGGGAACGAATGCAGGCACAAACTCCAGGCGCTAAAACCCCACAGATATTGAGCACCCACCCCTCTCATCAAGCTCGGATTTCTAATTTACGGAAAAATGCGCCCCAAGCTTTAGTACAGGCACAACAAATTAAAGCCTCCTTGAGCCAATAAGTGATTTAAGAGTTGCACCCTTGCTTTTTTTTGTCTTTTTTTGACACAAAAAAGAACCATGGTTTATATTGCGTTGGGCAGCAACATTGGTAACCGATTCGCTTTACTCCAAGAAGCGGTTGACTCTATTGGTTCTGATGTTGGAACCGTTCTTTCTGTTTCTAAAGTATACCAAACTCCGGCTTGGGGTTTTGAAAGTGAAGCGTTCTTAAACGCCTGTATTAAGATTGAAACAAAATACACTGCATTTGAAGTTTTAGAAGCTCTTTTAAGCATCGAAAACAAATTGGGGAGAGATCGCAACCCGAAAGAAGGATACCAAGCCCGAACCATAGATTTGGACATTCTACTGTTCAAAAATGAAGTTATTTCACAGAAACGCTTGCAGCTGCCGCATCCGAGAATAGAACTACGACAATTTGTTTTGACTCCTTTAGCAGATATTGCAGCGTCAATCGTGCACCCAAAATTGAAGAAAAGCATAGAGGAACTGCAGCAAATATGTATAGACGATTCTGTTTTGAGTATTTGGAACGAGCAGCTGAAATTTTAAATCTATTGGATTTTCTGGAAAAAGTCCCATGCCACTACTCCGGCAGTAACAGCTATGTTTAGAGAATGCTTTGCTCCTTCTTGGGGAATTTCAATAACGCCATCCGATGCATCGATCACTTCTTGAGCCACACCTTTGATTTCATTCCCAAGAACAAAGGCATGGGTTATCTTGGGTTCGGGTTGAAAGTCATTTAAAAAAACAGCCTGTTCCGCTTGTTCAATAGACCAAACTGCAACGTCATCTTGTTTGAGTCGGACAAGCAGATCAACGGTGTTTGCGACATATTCCCATGCAACAGATTCAGTTGCTCCAAGTGCCGTCTTTTGAATGTCTTTGTGAGGCGGTTGGGCAGTGATCCCACAGAGATAAATTTTTTGAAGTAAAAAAGCATCCGAAGTCCTAAACACCGATCCTATATTATTTAAACTCCTGATATTGTCTAAAACGATAATCAAGGGGGTTTTTGTGGCCTCTTGTGCCTCCTTTACGGTCTTTCGACCGAGTTCAATATTCTTTAATTTTCTATGTTTCACAGTTCAAAAATAAGGAAGTATTCATTAGCGTTTTATAAAATTTAAATAATGGTTACATTCGCATAAATCATAAAAGAAAAACATCCCTTGGCAAAATCAGCTAAAGAAACACCCTTAATGAAGCAGTACAACCAAATCAAGGCAAAATATCCTGATGCCTTATTGTTGTTTCGTGTAGGTGATTTTTATGAAACCTTCGGTGCTGACGCCGTCAAAGCAGCAAAAATATTAGGGATTATTCAGACCAAACGCGGCGCAGGCAGTAGTAGCGAAACGGAATTGGCTGGCTTTCCACATCATTCGTTGAACACCTATTTACCGAAATTAGTGAAAGCCGGTTGTAGGGTTGCAATTTGCGATCAGCTTGAAGATCCCAAAATGACAAAAACGATTGTCAAGCGAGGGGTTACTGAATTGGTCACACCAGGAGTCGCTTTGAACGATGATGTCTTAGAACAAAAAAAGAATAATTACCTCGCAGCCGTTCATCGTGGAAAAAGCCTTTGGGGCGTTTCTTTCCTCGATATTTCTACGGGAGATTTTATGACCAGCGAGGGTTCTGTAGATCATGTAGATCAGTTGTTACAAAAATTCAACCCGAGTGAAGTATTGGTTTCTAAACCCAAAAAAAGTTTATTTGCTGAGGAGTTTGGCACCCAGCATGCTGCTTTTTATATGGAAGACTGGGTTTTTCAAACTGAATTCTGTACCGAGCTTTTGACCCAACATTTTCAAATCAAATCGTTGAAAGGTTTTGGCGTAGAAGGTTTAGAATTAGGAACCATAACGGCTGGTGTGATTTTACACTATTTGTCAGAAACCCAGCACACACAGCTTCAACACATTCATGCTGTACAGGCCATCAGTTCCGAAGACTATGTCGGGATTGACCGTTTTACTGCCCGAAATTTAGAACTTTTATATCCCAACTCCAGAGAAGGTGTTTCTTTAATCGATGTTATCGATTTCACTTCCACTGCTATGGGTGGGCGTATGCTAAGACATTGGGTGAGTTTTCCGCTGAAGTCGATCCGTAAAATACAAGAGCGTCATCAGGCAATCGATGCCTTCATCCAGCAAGAAGAAATAAAAGAAGAAGCTGTTTTACGTCTCAAAAACATAGGAGATATTGAACGTTTGATGTCTAAAATTGCAACCCAAAAAGTTGCCCCAAGAGAACTAATCCAATTGAAGAACTCCCTGCTGGAGCTCATTCCGTTGAAAGCTGCTCTGGTTGATTCCTCTAAAAAGGTACTCCAGAGTCTGGGTTTAGGACTCCATAATTGTGATGAACTAATCGAAACCCTCCAATCTACTTTACGGGAAGAAGCACCAGTAAGCACCACCAAAGGCGACTTTATCGCTGATGGATTTTCGGAAGAATTAGATGAATTGCGGGATTTACGAAAGTCCGGGAAAGATCATCTGGATCGAATGGTTGAACAAGAAACAGCGCGTACCGGAATTAGCTCCCTGAAAATCGCTTTCAACAACGTTTTTGGCTATTATATTGAGGTACGCAACACCCATAAAGACAAGGTGCCTGAAGAATGGATTCGAAAGCAAACTTTAGTCAACGCAGAGCGCTACATTACCGAAGAACTAAAAGATTATGAAGTTAAGATTCTTGGAGCACAGGATCGGATTCAGACCTTAGAGCTTCTGTATTATGCGGAGCTTCTTAAAAACATTCAGAACTCGCTAGGCGTATTAAAACAAAATGCCGTTCAGATTGCTACTTTAGATTGTTTGGTAGGCTTTACGCTTCTAGCCCAAAAACAGCACTACAATTGTCCGCAACTGGTCGAAGGAACCGATTTAGTCATTAAAGCAGGACGTCACCCGGTTATTGAAAATCAATTGGCTGTAGGTGAATCCTATATTGCCAATGACCTAACCTTGAATCGAGAAGAGCAACAAATCATTATGATTACCGGCCCCAATATGTCCGGGAAATCAGCTTTATTACGTCAAACAGCCTTGATTGTTATCCTCGCGCAAATAGGAAGTTTTGTACCCGCTCAAGAGGTCACTATGGGTGTTGTAGACAAGATATTTACTCGGGTCGGAGCAAGTGATAATATATCCTTGGGCGAATCGACCTTTATGGTTGAAATGAATGAATCTGCTGCAATTTTAAATAACATCACCAAAAATAGTTTGGTTCTTTTGGACGAAATTGGGAGGGGTACCAGTACTTATGACGGTATATCGATTGCATGGGCAATTGCCGAATATCTGCATCAGCATCCGGCACAACCCAAAACGCTTTTTGCAACCCACTACCACGAATTGAATGAGATGACACAGACCTTTGAGCGCATCAAAAACTTTAATGTTTCAGTAAAAGAGCTCAAAGACAGTGTGCTCTTTTTACGCAAACTCGCTCCCGGTGGAAGTGCACATAGCTTTGGAATCCATGTAGCTAAAATGGCGGGTATGCCTAAGACGGTTTTGGCTACAGCGGAACGTAAATTAAAATTCCTGGAACAATCGCACCAAGAAGAGGACCGAAAAGAGGCCCTAAAAAACAGTACTCAAGACTTACAACTGAGCTTTATCAACTTGGATGACCCCCTCTTAGAAGCTCTGCGTGAGGAAATTAAAAACATGGATATTGACACCCTGACACCTGTTGAAGCTTTGATGAAACTCAACGATATCAAGCGGCGTTTGAAGGGATAAATAATTTCGTTTTTTCTAAATAAAAGCTTGAACTTTTCTTGAATTTTATATTACATTTGCACCTCAACTGCGAAAGTAGCTCAGGGGTAGAGCATCACCTTGCCAAGGTGGGGGTCGCGGGTTCAAATCCCGTCTTTCGCTCTACTACTAAAGTACGCGCTCGAGTGGTGGAATTGGTAGACACGTTGGACTTAAAATCCAATGACCATTGCGGTCGTGCGGGTTCAAGTCCCGCCTCGAGTACAAAAAAGGAGACTTTCGAAAGATTGTCTCCTTTTTTTATTTCCAATAATTTTGATTAAAGTGTGCCTTTTTTCAATTGTTCGATGGCATAGTTCGCAGCTCGAGCAGAAATTGCCATAAAAGTTAAAGAAGGGTTCTGCGTTGAAGTGGACGTCATACAAGCACCATCTGTTACAAAAACATTTTTACAGTGATGCAGTTGGTTCCAAGCATTCAACATGGATGTCTTGGGGTCTTTACCCATTCGAACACCTCCCATTTCATGAATGTCGTTACCGGGTGTACGGTTATTGTCTTGGGTTTGAATGTTTACAAAACCTGCTTTGGTGTACATATCGGTGAACTCATCGAAAAAATCTTGCAACATCTTTTCATCGTTATCGTCGTAATCGACATCGATGTTCAATTGAGGAATTCCCCATTGATCAACTTTTTCTGTGTCCAGAGTCACCTGATTACTTTCCTTCGGAATGGTTTCACCCATCATATGAGAATTGACATTCCACAGTCCTGTTTCTTTGGTTCTAAGCAAATCATTTTTGAGATACATTCCTATGTCATCACTTTTAACTTCACGAAGGGGTTGTGCTCCAAAGCCAGCAGCATAGCCTCTTAAAAAGTTAGTTTCCTGACGATAAACATTTCTAAACCTTGGGATATAGTGTGATGTGGGTTTAGCTCCCTCTGCAGTAAAGTTGGCATGCCCCTCGTGTTGAGCATTAATCACCCCTCTATAGTTATGGAAAGCAATATACTTCCCAAGAACACCACTGTCGTTCCCAAGTCCGTTTGGAAAACGTTTTGATTTTGAGTTCATCAAAATCAAATTTGTGTTCAATGTTGCAGCAGTGACAAAAATAACTTTAGCAAAATACTCGGTTGTTTCTTTGGTAATAGCATCCACCACACGAACACCTACTGCCTTCTGCTTATCCTCATCATAGAGGATTGAATGTACAACCGAATTTGGGCGCAGTGTCAAGTTCCCTGTTTTTAACGCCCAAGGAATAAGCGTTGAGTTTACATTAAAATAGCCTCCAAGAGGGCACCCCCGTTGACAAACTCTACGACTCATACAAACTGCCCTACCCTGCTCGATGAAAATAGGTTTGCTTTCCGATACATGTGCACAACGTCCATAGATGACGTGACGGTCATCGTAATGCAATTTCATTTGTTGACTAAAATAATCTTCAACACAATTCGTTTCCCAGGGTTTTAAAAAATCTCCATCGGGTAAGATATCCAAGCCATCTTTATTTCCGCTTACACCAACAAAACGTTCGACATAAGTGTACCAATCAGAAAGGTCGTTGTACCCAATCGGCCATTCGACAGCAAAACCATCGCGAGCGGGTCCTTCAAAATCATATGTACTCCAACGCTGTACTTGGCGCGCCCACATAATGGACTTACCCCCTACTTGATACCCACGAATCCATTGGAATGGTTTTTTCTGAACGTATTCATGCTCCTTGTCTTTTACAAAAAAATGCTTTGCATCTTCTCTAAAAGCATAACAACTACTGGCAACAGGATTGTCTGAAATTTCTTCTGCAGTCAATTGACCTCGATGCTTAAACTCCCAAGGTTGCATATTGGTTGTAGGATAATCTTTCAAATGCTCTACATTAGGACCTCGTTCTAACAACAAGGTTTTAAACCCTTGTTCGCTAAATTCTTTTGCTGCCCATCCTCCTGCCATTCCTGCTCCAATAACGATGGTATCAAATGTGTTTGTGTTTTCTGTCATCATCAATATAGTTAAACGGGAATGCAACCGTAGTAGCGGCCCGGCATAAATTCAAAATTCAAATAATCTTTCATGTACTTTTCTGAAGTAGTAAAATGACGTAACGAGTGCCTTTTAATCGTATCCACAAAAAAGCTCTTCTCATCACTACAATCTATGGTTTTACCAATACACGCTAACTGATCTTCGGCAACAAGTTCTTCAAATGAGGTGCCGTAAATTGCAA
>CBFHHG010000003.1:0-184 GCA_965655585.1 Candidatus Arcticimaribacter sp.
TTTAACTCTGTATTCATGATGTTGGATTCGGGAGCTCGTGGATCTAAAGAACAGATTCGTCAGTTAACAGGAATGCGTGGTTTGATGGCGAAGCCTAAAAAATCAACTTCTGGAGGTGGAGAAATTATTGAAAACCCAATTCTTTCTAACTTTAAAGAAGGTCTATCGATCTTAGAATAATTTA
>CBFHHG010000003.1:194-61079 GCA_965655585.1 Candidatus Arcticimaribacter sp.
CACGTCGTTTAGTTGACGTTTCTCAAGCTGTGATCATCAACATAGTTGATTGTGGTACATTACGAGGAATTGATGTGAAACCCTTACGTAAAAACGAAGAAATTGTTGAGCCTATTTCGGATCGTATCCGCGGTAGAGTTGCTTTATTCGATGTAATCAATCCATTGGATGGAGAAGTTATTGTTGCAGAAGGACAAGAAATTACAGACCTATTAGCCGACCGTATCGATCACTTACCAATCGAATCTGTTGAAGTGCGCTCTCCGCTTACTTGTGAAGCGAAGAAGGGTGTATGTGTATCTTGTTACGGGCGTAACCTTGCAACCGGTAAAATGGTTCAAAAAGGAGAAGCTGTTGGAGTAGTTGCTGCGCAATCTATTGGAGAGCCAGGAACTCAGTTAACACTTAGAACATTCCACGTAGGTGGGGTAGCAGGTGGTAGTTCTCAAGAGAACGAACTGCGAGTGAAATTCAACGGTGTTGCCGAAATAGAAGATCTTAAAACTGTTAAAGGAAAAGATGGAGAAGGTAACGAAATCAATATTGTGATTTCTAGAACCTCTGAAATCAAATTGGTTGACAAGAAAACAAAAGTTGTTTTGAGTACCAACAACATTCCTTACGGTTCGACTCTGATGATCAAAAATGGAAGTACTGTTAAGAAAAACGATCTGATTTGTCAGTGGGATCCTTTCAACGGTGTAATCGTTTCTGAATTTACAGGTAAAATTGTTTATGAAAATGTAGAACAAGGGGTAACCTATCAAGTTGAAATTGATGAGCAAACCGGTTTTCAGGAAAAAGTAATTTCTGAATCTAGAAACAAAAAAGTAATCCCTACTTTGTTGATTCAAGATAATAAAGGAACTGTACTTCGTTCGTACAACCTACCCGTAGGTGCTCACATCATGGTTGATGATAATGAGAAAATAGAAGAAGGTAAGATCTTGGTAAAAATCCCAAGAAAATCTGCTCGTTCTGGCGATATTACAGGAGGTTTACCTCGTGTAACGGAGCTTTTCGAAGCACGTAATCCTTCCAATCCGGCTGTAGTTTCTGAGGTTGATGGTGTCGTTTCTTTTGGTAAAATAAAAAGAGGTAACCGAGAAATCATTGTAGAGTCTAAATTTGGAGACATTAGAAAATATCTTGTTAAATTATCTAGTCAGATCTTAGTTCAAGAAAATGACTTTGTAAAAGCAGGAATGCCTTTATCGGACGGTTCTATTACACCCATTGATATTTTGAAAATTAAAGGCCCATCGGCTGTTCAGCAATACCTAGTAAACGAAGTACAAGAAGTATATCGTTTGCAAGGGGTGAAGATCAACGATAAGCATTTTGAAGTAGTCGTACGTCAGATGATGCGTAAGGTAAAAATCAACGATCCGGGAGATACCATTTTCTTAGAAAATCAATTGATTCATAAATATGACTTTATTACTGAAAACGATGAGTTGTTCGGGAAGAAAGTTGTTGAAGAAGCAGGAGATTCAGAAAACTTGAAAGAAGGGCAATTGATTACTTCTAGAGACCTCAGAGACGAGAACTCAATTCTTAAAAGAGAAGGAAAAGCACTAGTTGTTGCACGTGATGCAAATTCTGCAACTGCTACTCCCGAACTTCAAGGAATTACAAGAGCTTCGTTACAAACGAAATCGTTTATCTCAGCTGCATCCTTCCAAGAGACAACTAAAGTCTTGAACGAAGCTGCTGTTAATGGTAAAGTAGATACCCTAGAAGGCTTGAAAGAAAATGTAATTGTTGGACACAAAATTCCAGCAGGTACAGGTCTTAGAGAATACAACGACATCATTGTAGGTTCTAAAGAAGAATATTCTAGCTTGTTGATTAACAAAGAAGAAACCGAAGTAGAAGCATAAGTTATGAGTGATTCAAAGACAGAAGAACAGAAGATTAATATCGAATTAGATGAAGCCACGGCCGAAGGGACCTATTCCAACCTAGCCATCATCAACCATTCGGTATCTGAGTTTATCGTTGACTTTATTTCAATGATGCCCGGTGCTCCAAAAGCTAAGGTTAAGTCTAGAATCATTTTGACACCACAGCATGCCAAAAGATTACAAAAGGCGTTGAGTGAAAACATTCAGCGTTTTGAAAATGCAAACGGAGAAATTCAGTTCCAAGAACAACCTCCGATTCCATTAAGTTTTGGCCCTACTGGGGAAGCATAAAAATCAATCCTCGACAGCAATGTCGAGGATTTTTTATTTTCAGTCCGTTCCGTACATTTTATCATACTATTGCTTTAATGCAAAAAATTGGTACATTAGTGAAAAACTAATTTTATGGCTGATTCAACTTTTAAAAGCTTCAAGGAGTTTTACCCGTTCTATCTATCGGAACACAAGAATAAAACCAGCCGCATCCTTCACTTTATAGGTACTTTTTTGGTTTTGGGCCTTTTAGTTTTCCTGCTTCTTGCACAAAAAGAAGCCCGCTTTTGGATTGCACTCCCCCTAACCGGTTATGGATTTGCTTGGGTAGGACATGCTTTTTTTGAGAAAAACAAACCCGCTACCTTCAAACATCCGTTGTGGAGCTTACGGGGTGATTTCACCTTATTCTTCGATATTCTTAGAGGGAAACGGGGCTTCGACGCTGCAAAGGACTAAGTTGTTTAACATTCTCAATTAAATTCCAGATTGCCCTAGCTGAGGCATTGGTGTAAAAAGCGACTGTTTTCCAAAGTTTTCATGACATAGAACAGATTTGGGTACTGTCATCTAATGAATGTAGTGAAATGTAATAAAACAATAAAATCCCTAAAACTCCGAAGTCAAATGAAACTTAACTGAAGGATACTTTTGTTGTGTCATCTGAAGAGAAAAACTAGAATCTGCCAAAAACACCATTTGACCTTGTTTGTCTGTAGCTAAGAACTTTTGTTTTACTCGTCTAAAGTCCGCAAACTCTTGATTTTTTGGATCGGAAGGTTCCACCCAACACGCTTTAAAAACATTGAGATTTTCATAAGAACAAATGGCACCGTACTCGTGTTCCAAGCGGTATTGTATCACTTCGAATTGAAGTGCACCAACAGTCCCAATAATTTTTCGATTGTTCATCGACATGGTAAACAACTGTGCAACACCCTCATCCATCAACTGATCAATCCCTTTGTTCAATTGTTTTGATTTCATCGGATCGGCATTGTTGATGTATCGGAAGTGCTCTGGAGAAAAACTTGGAATTCCTTTGAAATGTATTTGCTCACCAGAAGTTAAGGAGTCTCCAATTTTAAAATTTCCAGTATCGTGTAAGCCCACAATATCGCCGGGATAAGAAATATCGACGATCTCTTTTCGTTCTGCAAAGAAGGCATTGGGGCTTGAAAATTTCACTTTTTTATTGTTGCGCACATGAAGGTAAGGCGTGTTGCGTTCAAAGGTCCCAGAAACGATTTTAACGAATGCTAAACGATCCCTGTGATTGGGATCCATATTGGCGTGTATTTTAAAAACAAAACCACTAAAAGCTTTCTCATCAGGTTTGATCAATCGCTCTTCAGCTTGTTTCTGGAGTGGTGCTGGAGCGATATCAATGAAACAATCCAACAATTCTTGTACGCCAAAATTATTCAAGGCTGAGCCGAAGAATACAGGCTGTAAGGTTCCTGCTAAATATTCTTCTTGCGAAAAAGGAGGGTAAACTCCATCAACCAAGTCCAACTCTTCTTTTAAGGTTTCGAGCGAGGCAGTTCCAATAAGTCGTTCCAGCTCCGTATCCTCAAGAGAATCAAAAGAAACGGTCTTGTTTTTGGATTGCTTGTTGTCTTCCAAAAACAGTTTAGCATTTTTATTCCAGATGTTGTAGATTCCTTTGAAGTCATAGCCCATTCCAATCGGGTGGGAGAGTGGGGTAACCCTAAGACCCAACTTGGATTCAATCTCATCCAATAAGTCAAAGGAATCCTTTCCTTCACGATCCAGCTTGTTGATGAATACAATGATTGGGATGCTTCTCATTCGACAAACTTCAACCAGTTTTTCTGTTTGCTCTTCCACTCCCTTGGCAACATCAACAACCACAATGACGCTGTCAACGGCGGTTAGGGTTCTGAATGTGTCCTCCGCAAAATCTTTGTGCCCTGGAGTATCAAGGATGTTTATTTTTTTGTTTTTGTAGATAAATGCGAGAACTGAGGTTGCAACCGAGATTCCTCTCTGACGTTCAATTTCCATAAAATCACTGGTAGCTCCTTTTTTAATCTTATTGGATTTTACCGCCCCTGCCTCCTGAATAGCCCCTCCAAAAAGGAGTAATTTTTCAGTCAGTGTAGTTTTACCAGCATCGGGATGTGAAATAATTCCAAAGGTTCTCCTTCTTGCGATTTCTTCTAAAAACATGAATCTAATTTTGCCAAAAATACGAATATATATAGGAAGTTTGTTTTATTTCAAACTAGGTTTTTGATGTTTTAATTTTGTAATTTTGACAGGCATGGAAGAAGAAAAAGTTATCCTAGTTAACTCGAATGACGAGCCTCTTGGTTTGATGCCAAAAATGGAAGCCCATGAAAAAGCACTATTACATCGCGCCTTTTCGGTTTTTGTCATCAACGACAGCAACGAACTGATGTTGCAGCAACGAGCACACCAAAAATATCACTCACCGGGTTTGTGGACCAACACCTGTTGCAGTCACCAACGCGATGGAGAAGATAACCTTGAAGCAGGCCTTCGAAGATTACAAGAAGAAATGGGTTTCGAAACCCCATTAGAATACCTATTCAACTTTATTTATAAAGCTCCTTTTGACAATGGGCTAACCGAACATGAATTGGATCATGTGATGTTGGGACGCTTCGAAGGAGAACCTATAATAAACCCTGAAGAAGTTGCTTCTTGGAAATGGATGGATATTGATCTGATTCATGCCGATTTAAATAAAAATCCAGCGGATTATACGGTCTGGTTTGCGATTATTTTTGATCGTTTTTATACCCATTTAAAAGAAAACTCATGAAAGTAACTGTAAGTAGAAAAGCCCACTTTAATGCTGCACACCGCTTGTACCGAAAAGATTGGTCCGACGAACAGAATGATGCTATTTTTGGTAAATGCTCCAATCCCAATTTCCATGGGCACAATTATGAATTGATTGTAAGTGTAACGGGACCTATAGACCCGGATACGGGTTATGTAATGGATATGAAAGTTCTAAAGGATTACATTAAATCTGAAGTTGAAGATGCCTTCGATCACAAGAACCTTAACATTGAAGTTCCTGAGTTTGCCAATACAATTCCCACGGCGGAGAACATCGTAGTAGTTATCTACAACAAGCTAAAAAAGATACTTACTAAAGAGCAGAGTATGGAGGTTGTTCTTTATGAAACTCCTCGGAATTTTGTCACCTATTCTGAAAAATTATGAGCCTAAAAGTAGGAGATCGCATCCCACATTTTGAATTATTAAACCAGCATGGAGAGCTTTTTAAAAGTGAGACTGTGCTAGGCGTCAAGCCCCTTGTAGTTTATTTTTATCCAAAAGATGAAACTCCAGGCTGTACTGCCGAAGCCTGTAGCTTTAGAGATCATTACGAAGATTTTTTACAAATGGGTGCTGAGGTAATTGGGATCAGTTCTGATGGTGTTAAAAGCCATCAGAAATTTGCTGCGCGTTACAAGCTTCCTTTTGTTTTATTGTCAGACTCGAAGAAGAAAGTTCAACGCTTATTTAAGTTACCAAAAATCCTCTTTGGTTTGTATACCAAGAGGATAAGCTTTGTAATCGATAAAGAAGGATTGGTGTCTTATGTACATAGTAGCTTGCTGCCCGATACGCATATCAAAAAGGCGTTACAAAAATTAAAGTAGTCAAAAGTGGTGACTCGCTGTTTCTGTGATTTGTTGTGAATGGACTCCACTTAAATCAAAATAATTTTCAATACCTTTACCAAAAATAAACAAGCATTATGGCTAGTAAAAAACAACTCAAAAAAGATATCAATAATAGCGTTGGTGCTTTGATCGAAGAAATCTACGTGTGGGAGCTTATGAATCCTAAAGGAGATTTCAAGAAAAGCGAAAAACTAATTGATGAAGCAATCATATTATTCGATGAATTGATCATGAAAATTCACGATTATGCTGAAGGTACTTCTGCTAAGAAACATTTCAACTCAATCGTTGAAGAATTAAACACTACAACTGCTGCTATTTCAGAAAAAATAACAAAACTTAAATAAGTTAGTTACTCTTTAACTTCCTTTAAAGAAGTAAGATATGCATTAAGCTCGACCCCATAGGTTGAGCTTTTTACTTTTTCAGATAATTTGCTGTACAGGCTATCCAAGAATTTTGGATTTGCATCATTAACCTCATACGCGCCAATATAGGCAGCAACTTCCTTATCCGCATGGTTGGTAGCGTAGTTTAGAGCAAATAAATATCGTCGTCTCAATAGGTTTTTAGATTCTTTACTAAAGTTGGCTTCTCTTTCTTCTAAGCTCAGCGAATCTTCTTCTAAATAGGCTTTGACAAGATCCAAACTTTTATCGTTGAATCGCTTAAGCATGGACTGGTATTCTTCTAATAAAACTTGATTTTCAGACCCAGAGATTTGAGCACTACTATCAAAAGTTTTCAATAAGGTATTGATTATGATTTCTCCTTTTTCACCAAAGAATTGTATGCGATCATTTAAGCTATCACCATCTTCTTTTTCTAAATATAAATAATAGATCTCTGCAGAATCGAGGTCATCTCCTAGGGAAAAGGGTTTGTCTTTTTCTATTTTGAATGAATCGATGTTCACTAAAGCAGAGTCTTGAACCTTTTGCAGGTATAAGGTTCCTTTTCTTAAACCGTCAATCGTACCGGTAACCTGCATTGCTTTTTTACTTGGCGAACCACAAGAAATTAAAAGACTTAAAATAAATAGGGTGCAAATAGATCTCATAAAGCTGATTGTTATTTATTAAACCAATAGGTTAACTTAAAGGTTAAACTACGAACTTGAGGTGCAAAAGTATCGGTTACAAAGTAATTATCATTATAAACTAGGTAAAAATCGGATAAGGGACTAAATCTCCATTGTAAACGAGAGTTAATTCCAAAGTTTTCAGACTGAGAACTGTATTGGAAAAAGGTTCCCCAGAATAATTTTTTATTAAAAGTTACATCTGCTTTAGGTCCAATCAATATCAAATCGGCAGAAGCATAGGGCGCAGGAAGTCTGATTTGATCAAAATTGAATCGCATACTTGCTGTAAAATAGGGTTGAACTCGATAATTCATTTGAGAAGACACCGAAAATTTAGTTCCGTTGTAGAAGCCTCCAAAGGTACTTTTGATGTTGAAATTAAAAACGTCACTTCGGTCCGATTGAAACGATACTTCTGCATCATTATAGTTATATCCCGTACGTCCTTCTAGAGGAACAATTGCATCACTTCTTGTAGGATCAAATGAATCGAGTAAGAAGGTGTATCGATTGCTGTAGCGTAATTGTAGTCGGGCTTGATTTTTAAAAGAAAATTCTATGTTTGACCAGTTTCCACGATCGGTTAATAAATAATTATCTTTTGGACGCCCAACATAATAAAAGGTTTGTGAAAGGTTTATGGAACGCAAACTTTTGGATTTCAACCAAATGCGGTAGGTGTAGCGAAAATAGTTTTTTAAAATCCCCGTTCGGCGAATAAAACCTAAATCCGATTGATAGTTGTTGCCTATACGTACAGCCCCATAGGATACAGAATGTACACGGGCATTGTATTCTAAGTTCAACCCTGATGCATAGGCTTCTTTTGGTTTATCCGGACTAAAAGACTGGTGTAAAAAGGTCCTACCGGTCCAACGATTGCTTTTCGATGCCAAATTAAAGTCAACCCCAACCACACGATTAAAACGATCTTGTGCATGTTCAAAATCAGGCTTACCTGAAGTCTGTCGGTTCACAAATATAAAGTTCACATTGGAACGATCCAGCACTTTTTTCTGCAAGGTAAAAACAGTATTGTTGTTACCTGCAATTTGATTGGTAGGATCTTCGGCAGTTTGCATATTCAAAAAACCAAGACGTAAATCATTATTTATTTTACCACTGAGTCGAACTCCTGCAATGATTTTATTTTCAAAGGTTGTTCCTGCAGTATCTTTAGCCACACCTATTCTTCTAGAAAAGAAAGGCTGTGCTTCTCTTCGATCTCCAAAATTTACAAATAAGTCACTGTTTTGAATGAAGAATTGCCTCTTTTCGGGTAGGCTAATTTCAAATCGGGTAAGGTTAATGACTTGATCATCTACTTCAACTTGCGAAAAATCTGGATTGATTGTCAAATCCAAGTTCATTCCACTTCCTATAGAAAGCTTGGCATCCCCTCCGTAGTTCAATATGTTTTTTTGTTCATCAAGGTTAAAATCTTTTTGAACTGATCCACCCACATACGGGATCAAGGCTACCATTTTTCCAGACTTCTTCAATGGCTTTTCGAAATTCAAAATCCCCATAAAAGCCATCCCGGCTATGGTTTGATTTTGGGGTATGTTGGCCCATGTGTACCATTGTTTGGTATGGGTATCGTGTCGATATAAATTCATTCGCCATTGAGTAGATCCTTCTGGGTATTGAATTGATTTTAACGGTATTTTAATTTCAGATACGGTTTTTCCATCCTGCTGTGTAGCTTCAGTTTCCCATTTCACATCCCAACTTTTATTGAAATCTTTCTCAAAATCATTACCGCCATTCGATATCAAAGATTCTCTTTTTACGCCCAGGGGGTTGGTGCCAAACATAAAGCCGTTTGTTCCGTCCATGAATGTGTCTAGAATTAGGGTTATGTTATCATTACCAGCTCCAGAAAAATCTCTTCGTAGGGATGGAATGATATAATCAGAAGATTCAGAGTATGAAGTTACCAGGACATATAAATTGACATCATCGAAGAGGAACTTAGCTGTGGTTCGTTGTTCTGCTCTTAGACTGTCGGTAGGAAACCATTGCCAGAAATTAGAAATCTCATCAACAGTTTCCCAAACTTTTTCGTTTTCAAAACCATCAATATTGATTTCTTGAGTTGTAAACTTAACTTGGGTTTCGAGGGGTTTTTGCGCAAAAGTCAGTATTGAAATTAGAAAATATAATATCCAGAGTATTCGTTTTTTATTCAACTTAAATTTAATTATTTGTTATTTGAGGTCAAATTTAGGTATTGGAATTATATATTCTGTAATTATATTGCTTAAATAACGTTATGTATCTAATCAGGACTAAAATCAGGATATGCTTAATTTTACATTTCAAATTAATCTTGGAGCTTCTGACCTCACCATAGCTGCTTCTGGTTTTGAATATATTTTACGGCTCAATATTTTTTAATGCCCTTATTTTCCTAAAAGTCAAGTTAATTCGTCCGCCTATTGTACGTTTTGTTTTTGCAATCTGGTGCTGCCAGTGCTCCTGCATGGCTCCTCCCATGATTAATAAACTCCCATGGGCCAATTTTATTTTTAAGCGCTCTTCTTTGTGTGTCTTGTGTTTGAGGTGAAAATATCGTTCTTCACCAAAACTAGCAGAAGCTATAATCGGGTGCTCTCCTAATTCCTTTTCATCATCCGAATGCCATCCATTACTATCCATTCCATTTCTGTATTGGTTCAATAATACAGATGTGAAATCATTTTCTTCTACCGTTTTAATTTTATCCAAAAGCCCTGCTAGTGTTTTCGACATGGGTTCGGGATTCATTTGAATTCCAGAATAGCTATAAGGCTGTCTGTCTTTGCTGTGTAAAGAAGTCAATCGAGGTTGTGGATATGTTTTTCCGAAAATGGTAATGGGGTCTTGTCTCCATGGAATTTCTTGGAGCAAAGTTTTGAATAAAACAGTTGCTTCCTCCTCAGTCCAAAAATTAGGATAATAACGCAATTCTGCATCCCGGAGTTTTGGTGTCCAAGGGGTTTCGTTTTCTGGAAAAAGTTCAAGCATATTCAAAAATACGGGTTATTTTAAAACTTTCATCATCTCCTTACTTTAGTTCTTATTATCTCAAACCTCAAATGAATTATTTTTTTTCTCCTAATAAAAAACCTATTATTGATTCTGTGGTTTAAGGGTTGATTAACCAAGCAATACGATTTGTTAGATGCGAGTGATTGGATTGCGAATTGATCGGTTCGTTCCATCAATTTTTGATTGATTATCTTTAAGCAAATAACAATCTAGATTTATTAACTTTATGCTGAATCTTGAAAGATTCGCTAATTTATATTCTTATGAAAGTACGCACAGGTTTTTTCTTTTTATCCTTTCTAGCACTTTTTTTAACGGGGCTTACTTATCTCTTTTGGCAACCAGTTCTTTGGAGTTTGACGGTAACTGTCCCGATAATTTTATTGGGCTTTTATGATTTATCCCAAAAAAGACAAACGATTCTTCGAAACTTCCCAGTACTTGGTCACTTCCGCTATATGTTGGAGGCCATTCGACCAGAAATTATGCAATACTTTGTTGAGACAGATACCCAAGGACGTCCGATTAATCGTATGTTTCGAAGCCTGATTTACCAGCGGGCAAAGGACGTAACTGATACAGTTCCTTTTGGAACTCAAATGGACGTATATCGCTCTGGGTATGAATGGATGGACCATTCGATGTATGCCTTAGATGAATCTAAAATAGATACAAAACCACGAATTGCTGTTGGTGGGAAGCATTGTAAGCAACCTTATTCTGCAAGCCTACTCAATGTGTCTGCAATGAGTTATGGCTCGTTGAGTAAAAATGCCGTTTTGGCATTGAACAAGGGAGCCAAAATAGGTGGCTTTGCTCAAAATACAGGTGAAGGATCCATCAGCCCTTTTCATTTAGAACCTCAAGGGGATTTGATTTGGCAAATAGGGACAGGATATTTTGGATGTAGAACTAAAGAAGGCAGGTTTTGTCCAGATTCTTTTGCAAAGAAAGCGAATTTAGATACGGTGCGTATGATCGAAATAAAAATCTCTCAGGGAGCGAAACCCGGGCATGGAGGAATTTTGCCCGCTGCCAAGAATACACCTGAAATTGCAGCTATTCGAGATGTAGAGCCCCATATTGATGTGCATTCGCCTCCCAGTCATTCTGCTTTTTCAAACCCAACTGAATTGATTGAATTTATTTCCCTATTACGCGAGCGTTCTAATGGAAAGCCAGTGGGCTTTAAATTGTGCATTGGTAAAAAACAAGAATTTATAGACATCTGTAAAGCCATGATTGCTTCTGGAATTACGCCTGACTTCATCACCATCGATGGGGGAGAAGGAGGAACAGGAGCTGCTCCAGTTGAGTTTTCAAATTCGCTTGGGGTTCCACTTCGCGACGGCTTGGCTTTTGCCTACGACACTTTGGTTGGCTATGGGTTAAAAGATGAAATTAAGCTAATCGCTTCGGGTAAAATTTTCACAGGCTTCCATATCGCTCGTGCCCTTGCATTGGGTGCTGATATGGTGAGTTGTGCTCGGGCTATGATGATGGCAATTGGGTGTATTCAAGCCCTAGAGTGTAATACAAATTCCTGTCCAGTTGGAGTTGCAACCCAAAACAAATCCCTTATGAGCGGATTGGATGTGAACGATAAGTCTGAACGTGTAGCCAATTTTCATAGAAAAACCCTTAAGAGTTTTATCGAGTTGATAGCTGCATCGGGTTTGAGTGCTCCGGATCAGCTCGATCGTAAACATATCAACCGTCGTATTGGGATGAATGTCATTAAAAAATATGATGAAATTTTTCCCTACACAAAACAAGATGCGTTCTTGTAAATCGTTTTTTAATATTGCGATAATCTGTTGTCGATACGAAAAGGAGTTACTTCTTTAATCTTGATTTTTTCCATCAAAGGATGTTTCACATTGATGAGATAATTTGATTCCAAAGGATTCACTGCACTTGGGATTTGTAAGGTAGAAAAATTCCCTAATGCGATCCAGCTTTTACCAATACTCTTTAAGGCATCAGGACTGGGATAGTGGTTCCAGTTTTTTGGGAGCTCTTCTTCGGGTATTTTCAAAATTTTACTCTTTGGAATTTCTAAAGCAGCGATACACAAATCGTCGGGTAAAAGATCCATATCAATGCTAACCAATTTCTCAAGGATTGCTAAAGACGAAGTTGAGGCACAATACAAGACAGGTACTCCCTTGGGGTTCCAGCGCCCACCCGTACGTTTGGCACCATTTCCACTGAGATCTTCAATGTATTCTTTTTTTGCAATACGATATACAATCATGAGAATACACCCTGTTCGATTTTGATTAATTCATCGTGGACCATATCCATACCCAAACTTGTTTCCATGAGCTCCAGGGGCGGTTGGTTGTTCAAGGGCAGGTTGGGTCTGTTGATCCAAAGAAGTAGTTTTTCTTTAGTATTAAAAACGGTAATTCCCTTGTGAAAAAGGCGACATAATTCAATGAGTTTTTCGGAGGCTCCAGGGTCGAGTAATTTCTCGGGAGGATTCCGCTGCAATGTGCGCTCCGAAAGATGTATGATTTTGGAAAGTTGTTTTTGCGAGAGATTCGAGTGCTTAAGAAAAGAAGCAATGGAACTGCTTTTGATTCCTGTACGTATAAGTTTCATATAATTGAAGGAAGCATTAGCCCGTTCTGACGTGTTGTTCTTTAAGTTCAACCATTTGAAAACGGTTTCTTGTTCTAGATTTAAGGGAGTTGGAGCTACAAACATAATACGACTTTTGCTGTAAATGTAGCGACATTTGTCGTTTTATCCAAAAAAAACAATAGAACTTTATGTAGTAGCGTTTGTTAATTAGGGAGTTAAATGTTTATAAAGCCCTAGGATAGCAACTGGATATTTGCTATCAAACTGCCTCAAACAAACAAAAACCCATCTTACGTCTGGTTACAAAACCAAGTTGTTCATACAGCCCAATCGCGGGTGAGTTGTTTTCGTCCACGTGAAGAATGGGTGTTTTCTTATCTAAGAAGATTTTATCTGTAATTTGTTTTAACAGCTGTTTTGCGTAGCCTCTTTTACGAAAATCTGGATGCGTAACAACTGCACTAACTTCTGAGTAAGAATTCATTTCTACGCGTTCACCCGATACAGCAACCAATTGTTTATCGGAGTAAATTCCAAAATACGTTCCCATGGCTGCAGTTTTCTTACGAATAAAGCCGGGTTGTACGAAGTTTACCAACTCATAGAGTTCCTTCTTTTGTTTTTCTGTATCAAGCCTTACAATCGTTTCTGTGATCTCGAATGGAAAGGGTTTGTAAAGAACCATTTGATTAGCAGTCAGTTGTTTTTTGATCCGGGCACTACTGCCTGCAATCGGTGGATCACCTACCATATAAAAAAGAGAAGTAAGTTTGCCGTACTGATCTGCAGCCAAAGCTGTATTGCCCCCAGCGCCCATACCGCCAAAAGGACTGTACTCTGGCTTGTAAAACTTACAACCGTTAAACTCTACAACATACTGTTTATGAGTTTCGTTCAATGCATGCCAAATGGGATTGTCTAGTTTGAAATCTTCATTTTGAATCATAAAGTAGTTTTAAGCGTAAACGGAAGCTAATATAAACAGTTTTAAAAAAAAAGGCTGTCTTTTCAGACAGCCTTAGTTTAGATGCTTATTTGATCAAATCAACAGAGCGAACAATGAATTTAGTTAGCTCTTCTCCTTTGAGCAGGTTTTGAGATAAACGTGCCAGGTCAAGAGTTTGCTGAATCAAGCGCTCCCTTTTCTTTTTGGTTTTGGTATTCAAAATTTGACTTACCAACGGATGATTGGTATTGACAACCAAGGTGTGCATTTCGGGGAAGTTTCCAAACATGCCGCCAGCGCCACCTGTTTGTTGCATTTCTTTCATACGACGCATAAACTCGGGTTGAGTCAATACAAAAGGAAGTTGCGAACTGCTCAATGCTTCGAGTTGAATGGTGTATTTTTCTTTTGGTACAACGGCTTCGATAAGCGGACTCAGTGCTTCTTTTTCTTCATCTGAAAGCTTAGAAACCGTAACTTCATCTTTCTTGATGAGATTTTCGATGGCATCACCGTCTACACGTGCGAAAGAAAGATTTTCGTTGGCGCCTTCTAGCTTTTGAATTAGGTGGGGAACAATAGGAGAATCGAGTAATAAAACTTGATAGCCTTTTTCCTTTGCTGCTTCTATGTATGCGTGTTGCTCGTCTTTATTCGAGGCATAAAGTATAACCAGTTTATCGTCCTTATCGGTCTGAAGGTCTTTGATAGCTTCTTTCAATTCATCGAAAGTAAAATAGGTTCCATCTACAGTTGGGTAGAGTGCAAATTTGTCAGACTTTTCAAAGAACTTGTCTTCAGAAAGCATGCCGTACTCAATAACCACTTTGATGTCGTTCCATTTTTGTTCAAAAGCAGCACGATCTTTTTTGAAAAGACTAGCTAATTTGTCCGCTACCTTTCGAGTAATGTAGTTACTTATTTTTTTGACTGCTCCATCTGCCTGTAAATAACTTCTGGATACGTTCAACGGAATGTCAGGAGAGTCGATAACTCCGCGAAGCATCGTCAAAAATTCTGGAACAATTCCTTCTACGTTATCCGTAACAAAAACTTGGTTTTGGTACAGTTGAATTCTGTCTTTCTGAATGCTGAGGTCATTACTCAACTTAGGGAAATATAAAATCCCTGTTAGGTTGAAAGGATAGTCCACATTCAGATGAATGTTGAACAAAGGCTCTTCAAATTGTGTGGGATATAATTCGCGGTAAAAAGAATTATAGTTTTCTTCTTTCAAATCAGCTGGCTGTTGTGTCCAGGCTGGATTTGGATTATTGACAATATTGTCAACCGTTACTTTTTCTGCTTCAGTACCTTCTGCAGCTCCTTCAGGAATAGGTAGGGTTTCTTCTTTTGTTCCAAATTTAATAGCAACCGGCATGAATTTATTGTATTTATTCAACAGCTCGGTTATTTTGCTGTTTTCTAAAAACTCAACAGAATCTTCAGCAATATGAAGAATGATTTCAGTACCCCGTTCTGTTTTGTCGTGTGGCACTAAGGTGAATTCTGGAGAACCATCGCAACTCCAGTGCGCCGCAGGTTCATCTCTAAAAGACTTTGTAATCAATTCGACTTTTTCTGCAACCATAAAGGCAGAATAAAAACCTAAACCAAAATGTCCAATAATACCACTATCAGCAGCACTGTCTTTGTATTGTTCCAAAAATTCTTCAGCTCCCGAAAATGCTACTTGGTTGATGTACTTTTCAACCTCTTCCGAGCTCATTCCAATTCCTTGGTCAATGATGTGCAGGGTTTTATTTTCTTTGTCAAGCTTAATTTCGATGATTGGATCTCCAACTTCACCAGTAGCTTCACCTAAATTGCTGAGGTGTTTCAATTTCAGCGTTGCATCGGTTGCATTGGATATTAATTCACGTAAGAAAATTTCGTGATCACTGTATAAAAATTTCTTGATAAGTGGGAATATATTCTCAACAGAAACATTGATTTTACCTTTTGACATAATTTAAATTTTCCATCAACAGTTCAAAAAAAATACCACACTGTAATCGCTGACAAATTGGCATTTTATTTTGTTTAGTTTTTTTCTTAATAAGGTAAACAAGTTGTATTTTTGCTTTAAATAAATCATGCTATGGCTGCTAAAAAATCACCAGACATCCTTTCACTCTATATGGATAGTGTTCTTGAGCACGAAAAATATCCCCTTTCGGTTTACAAATTTTGTAAGGTGAATAAAATTGAAGAACAAGATTTTTATAAGAAGTATGCTTCTTTAGAGACTATAAAACACCATGTTTGGCAGGTTTTCTTTGACAATACGGTACAGCTATTGCAAAAAAATGATGGCTATGCAGCGATGTCCAGAAAAGATCGTTTGTTGACGTTTTACTTTACTTTTTTTGAAGTACTGCTCCTGAATCGTAGTTATGTTTTATTTGCTTTGAAAGGATCTGAAAACCCGATGACAGCCATGGGGCAATTGAAACAGTTACGATCAAGCTTTAAAGCTTTTACGACCGAATTAATCGAAGAAGGAAATGAAGATAAATCCCTGAGTTTGACCAAACATCCGGTTGGCTTATTTTCTGAAGCAGCTTGGTCCCAGCTACTTTTTATCTTGAAATTTTGGTTAGACGATACTTCTCCAATTTTTGAAAAAACGGATGCTGCGATTGAAAAATCAATAACGGTAGCTTTTGATGTATTTGACAATACGCAATTAGAAGCTTTAGTGGACCTTGGAAAATTTTTGTGGAAAGAAAAAATCAGTAAAAATTAATTGAAGACTTTAGATTATATCCCCACGGGAAAGCTAGAACGTGCAGGAAAATTGGTAAGTACTGGCGTCAAAATTGGTGGAAACTACATTAAATACATGGGGGATAAGATTACCAACCCCGAACAAGCCAAAGAAAATTTTGATCAAAACAATGCAGAAGATATCTACGACGGGCTGAAGAGTTTGAAAGGTAGTGCCCTCAAAGTTGCTCAGATGTTGAGTATGGAGAAAAATTTACTCCCGAGTGCCTATGTCGATAAATTCAGTTTGGCGCAGTTTTCTGTTCCGCCTTTATCGGGTCCCTTAGTACGAAAAACATTCAAGCAATACCTAGGAAATTATCCTGAAGATATTTTTGAAACCTTTACAGTTGAATCTGTTAATGCAGCCAGTATAGGTCAAGTTCATAAAGCAACCAACAAGGGCAAAAAACTGGCGGTTAAAATTCAATACCCTGGGGTAGCCAACAGTATCAGTTCTGACCTTACTTTAGTAAAGCCAGTCGCTACTCGTTTATTTAATCTCAGAGGAAAAGATTCTGAAAAATATTTTAAAGAAGTAGAAGGGAAGCTTTTGGAGGAAACGGACTACACATTGGAATTAGAACAAAGCAAGGAGATTACAGAAGCGTGTTCCATGATTCCTAATCTCAAATTCCCAAACTATTACCCAGAATTTTCTTGTGATAAAATTCTAACCATGGATTGGATGGAGGGTATTCATTTGTCAGAGTATACTGCTCAAAAAAATGACCCTGAGCAAATGAAACAGGTGGGACAAACTCTATGGGATTTCTATATGTACCAGATGCATGTTTTGAAACGGGTGCATGCCGATCCGCATCCCGGAAACTTTTTGGTGGATACTTCGGGCGCTCTAGTGGCTATTGATTTTGGCTGTATAAAAGAAGTTCCAGACGATTTTTATGTTCCTTACTTCGAATTAGCACAGAAAGAAGCGATGGAAGACCGTGACTTTTTTATTGATAAAATCACAACATTAGAAATTCTAAGACCAGACGATTCAGAGGAAGATAGTGCCTATATCACCGATTTATTCCACGAACTATTAGGCGTATTGACTTTTCCTTTCCACAACGAGACCTTTGACTTTTCGGATGAAAGCTTTTGGTCTAAAGTGGCGCAGATGAGTGAACGACTTTCTCAAGATGAGCAGATTCGAAAATTAAACGGAAACCGAGGTTCAAGACATTTTCTTTACATCAACCGTACATTTTTTGGACTCTATAATCTCCTACACGATCTCAAAGCAGATATCGTAGTAAATAATTATAAAAAGTTCGTCTAATTCTTTTGAGTTAGTTGCTATTATTCTTTACTTGTACTACTAACTCACTATATACAATATGTATAATTCTAGAATTATTGGCTTAGGAAAGTATCTACCTGAAAACATTGTAACCAATTCGGATTTATCCAAAATGATGGATACCTCTGACGAATGGATTACCGAACGCACCGGGATTAAGGAACGTCGCCACATCAAAAAAGGTGATGGAAATACGACTGCTACTATGGCGCTTAAAGCTACTAAGATTGCTTTGGAGCGTGCTAATATGGCAGCTGAAGATTTGGATTTAATTCTCTTTGCAACTTTAAGTCCCGATTATTATTTCCCTGGATCGGGAGTTGTACTTCAAGATTTATTGGGCATTCCTGCCTGTCCGGCAATGGATATCCGAAACCAATGCAGTGGTTTTATCTATGCGCTCTCTACAGCTGATCAATTTATTAAAACTGGGATGTATAAGAACGTTTTAGTTGTCGGAGCCGAAAACCACTCGGGTGGCTTGGATATGACCTCCAGAGGTCGAGGTGTATCCGTTATATTTGGAGATGGTGCCGGAGCAGCTATTCTTACTCGAGAGACCAATATGGAACGCGGGATTTTATCTTCTCATATTTATTCTGAAGGCTCCTATGCCGAAGAACTTTCTTTAATTGGCCCTAGTACCAATCGTTGGGTTCCAGAAATAATTAGTGCAAACGACCCTGAAGATTTAAGTTATTATCCATACATGAACGGTCAAGTAGTATTTAAACACGCCGTTGTACGTTTTTCAGAAGTAATCAACGAAGGCTTGCAAAAGAACAATTGGCAAGCGAGTGATATCGATATGCTGGTTCCACATCAAGCCAATTTAAGAATATCGCAATTCATCCAAAAGAAATTTGGACTGGGCGATGAGCAAGTTTACAACAACATCATGCGTTACGGAAATACCACTGCGGCTTCTATTCCGATTGCTTTGACCGAGGCATGGGAGGAAGGTAAGATTTCAGAAGGTTCTAAAGTAGTATTGGCAGCTTTTGGTAGTGGATTTACTTGGGGAAGTTCTATTATGGTCTGGTAATGATTCAAAAAACATCCAAGACAACGCTCATCATTGGCGCGTCAACAAACGAGGAACGCTATTCTTTCAAGGCCTTTCATAAATTAAGAGCAGCCAAGCATTCCGTTTATGCCTTGGGTTTTCGGGAAGGGATGTTAGCGGATACACCAATTCACACTGAGCATCAAGCTTCTTGGAATGAGGTGGATACCGTAACCTTATATTTGGGGCCTGCACGTCAAGAAAGCTATTATGATTACCTGATCAATTTAAACCCAAGAAGGATAATTTTTAACCCTGGAACAGAAAACGAAAGTTTTGAAAAGCGTTTACAAGATTCGGGTATTGAAACTGAACAGTCTTGTACATTAGTCTTGCTTGCTACGAATCAGTATTAAACCTACGAAGGTAAACAAACCATTCAAGGGCAATAATTCGTATCCTATTTGATATCCACCCAAGGCTGCCGCATCAATGCTTCCTAGAATACTGGTAAGTCCTACAGAGGCAAAAACCACAAACCACACGTACCGATCTTTGATTGTATACTGGGTAAAAATACTGAAAGTAAATAGCCCTAATAAAGGCCCATAGGTATATCCAGCAACAGTAAGAAGGCTGTCGATTACATTAGAATTTAGGATGTGTTTAAAAGCGATAACTACCAGAATTAGTAAAATACTCATCCCAATATGTGTTTTCTTTCGTAAGCTTTTTTGTTTCCCTGGGTTTTGTTTTTCAATGGCTAAAAAGTCAACACAAAAGGAGGTTGTTAAAGAAGTAAGTGCACTGTCTGCGCTACTATAAGCAGCAGCAATTAGACCTAAGATAAAGGTGATTCCAACCCCTAAGCCCAGTTTTCCGTTCAAGGCAATCTCTGGGAAAAGTAAATCTGTTTTTGGATTTCCATTCATTAGAGGTAGGGCAATGCCTTCTTTTCCCGCATAGATATAAAGCAAAGCCCCAAGGAGCATAAAAAGCCCAGTTACGACAACCAAAACTAAACTGAAGACAACCATGTTTTTCTGTGCATCTTTTAAATTACGACAGCTTAGGTTTTTTTGCATCATGTCCTGATCTAGTCCTGTCATACAAATGGTAATGAAAACTCCTCCAATAAACGACTTGAAAAAATGATTTCGAACCAAAAAAGAGTCGGTGACTAGAACCGAATTGTATTGTTCAAATTCAGTAGACTTCAAAAAATCCATCATACTCCATCCAAGTTCTTTGTTGATATACATAATAGATAAGAAGACTGCTAAAATCATTAAAGTGGTTTGTAGCGTATCGGTCCAAACTATGGTTTTAATTCCACCCCGCTTGGTGTACACCCATATCAAGGCGATGGATAGGATTACTGTAACTTCAAAAGGAACATGGAATGCATCGAAGATGAATTGTTGCAGTACAATAGCTACTAGAAACAACCGAAAAGCTGCACCCAGCACACGAGAGATAAAAAAGAAAAGGGCTCCTGCGCGATGACTATTCTTTCCAAGTCGGACATCCAAGTATTGGTATATCGAGGTAACTTGATTTCTGTAATAAACAGGGAGTAACACATAGGCAACGACAAAGTATCCGACCATATAGCCCAAGACTACTTGAAAATAGCTGAATTGTGAAGCTTCAATCCAACCCGGAACAGAGATGAAGGTTACTCCAGAAAGGGAAGCTCCAACCATACCAAAGGCTACTAAATACCAAGAAGAACTTCGATTGGCAGTAAAAAATTCTTTATTGGAATCTTCTTTACTCGTGAGATAAGAGATCAGCATCAATACTGCAAAATAGCAAAGTACGAGGGCGAGAATGAATAAGGGTGTTATCATAGCTGTTAAAGGTATAAAAGAAATAGCAATCCAAGTTTTTCAAATGAATCCCTTTAATTTTTTTAATAAATGGCATGGAGTTAAATTTCCATCTACAAATTGAAAAATAAAGGGATGCGACGGTTTATTTTGTATTTTTGTGTTCATGGATTTTTCTTCAAAATTATTAGAACTTGCCGTTGATCAAATGTCTCAATTGCCTGGGATTGGAAAGCGAACTGCCTTGCGGTTGGTTTTACATTTGTTGAAACAGCCAAAAGAACAAACTGAAGGAATTGTTTCTGCGTTGCAGATGTTTCGATCGGAGATTATTTTTTGTTCCGAATGTCACAATATTGCTGATACTGCTGTTTGTGAAATCTGTGCAAACCCTAGGCGGACAGACCAACAAATCTGCGTGGTTGAAGATATCCGAGATGTAATGGCCATAGAAAATACTGGTCAGTTCCAAGGGAAATATCATGTTTTGAACGGTATCATTTCTCCCATTGATGGTGTTGGCCCCCAAGACTTAACAATCACATCTTTGGTCGATAAAGTAAAACAAGGGAAGGTTAAAGAAATTATTTTTGCCTTGAGTGCAACCATGGAAGGCGATACCACAATTTTTTATATCAATAAACAACTCATTCCTTTTGACGTATTAATATCGACCATAGCCCGAGGGATACCGGTTGGAGATGAATTGGAATATGCTGATGAGGTAACTCTGGGTCGCAGCATCCTAAAACGAATCCCTTACGAAGATTCTCTTCAAGGATAGGAAGCTGTTTTTTTGTGAAAAACTCTCTAAGAATTTTGATACCTTTGTGCCACTATAAAAAGCTATAAACTATGGGTAAATACCTACTTAAATTACCGAAAATGGGAGAGAGTGTTGCCGAAGCAACACTAACTACTTGGCTTAAAGATGTGGGAGATTCCATTGCAATTGATGAATCAATTGTTGAAGTTGCGACTGACAAGGTCGATTCTGATGTTCCATCGGAAGTTGAAGGAATATTGATAGAGAAAAAATTTCAAGTAAACGAAATTGCACAAGTTGGCGATGTAATTGCCGTTATTGAAATTGCTGGGGAAGAGGAGGCTTTAGATGAAGAAGTTGTTCCTGATACACTTCCAGAAATAAAAGAAACCCCCAAACCAGATCCAATAGCTGTTATTGAAGCTGCAGTTTCTTCTGCCCAAACAACAGTTCAAACCCCTACGACAGCAGCTAGCGATTCAAATCGTTTTTATTCTCCATTGGTAAAGAACATAGCCAAAGAAGAAGGAATTTCTTTAGAAGAATTAGAGACCATTCAGGGGACAGGTGATAAAGGAAGGGTAACAAAAAAAGATATTTTAGGGTATATAGACAAACGAACAGCTGCACCTATTCGTTCAGTTGCTCCTGTTCAAAGTGAAATTCTGGAAAAGCAAATAGATCTTGCTGAGCCATCTCCAGTATCAATTTCTGGGCAAGACCAACGGATCGAAATGACCCGAATGGGTAAAATGATTTCAGATCATATGGTCAACAGTCGGAAAATTTCAGCACACGTTCAATCATTTGTTGAGGCCGATGTAACTGATCTATGGGATTGGCGGGAACGCGTCAAAGGAAAATTCCAAACACGAGAACAAGAGAAATTAACCTTTACTCCTATTTTTATTGCTGCCGTTGTCCAGGCATTAAAAGAATTTCCCTTACTCAATAGTTCAGTAGTTGAAAATACGATCATCCAAAAGAAAGAAATAAATGTTGGAATGGCTACTGCTCTTAGCGATGGAAATTTAATAGTACCCGTTATAAAAAACACAGACCATCTCAACCTTGTTGGTTTGGCTAGGGCTGTAAACGATCTTTCGATTCGTGCCCGAGAAAACAAACTCGAACCAGACGAAGTACAAGGCGGTACCTATACGGTTACCAATGTCGGAAATTTTGGTTCCATCACAGGAATACCGATCATCAATCAGCCACAAGTAGGGATTTTGGCAATTGGAGTAATACGTAAAATGCCTGCCGTAATCGAAACTGCAAATGGTGACTTTATCGGAATACGCAGAAAAATGATCCTCTGTCACAGTTACGACCACCGCATCATCAACGGAGCTATGGGCGGACAGTTTGTGAAAGCTGTTGCTGATGCTCTAGAACAATGGGATACATCAATCGACTTTTAAATAATATATTATGGGCCTTGACCTAAAACGACCACTTTGCTTTTTTGACCTTGAAACTACAGGGGTAAATGTTGTTAGTGATCGAATCGTTGAAATTGCGGTTCTAAAATTGCTTCCAAACGGAAATAAAGAAGGAAAAACCTGGTTGGTAAACCCTGAAATGCCCATTCCTAAAGGAGCTTCTGATGTGCACGGCATTACCAATGAACAAGTAAAAGATGCCCCAAACTTCAAAACGCTTTCCAAAGAAATTTACGATTTCATGAAAGACTGTGATTGGGCTGGATTCAATTCTGATCGATTCGATATTCCGTTGATTGCTGAAGAATTTATGCGTGCAGAAGTAGATTTTGATCTTAAAAACCATAAAACAATTGACGTACAAACTATTTTTCATAAAATGGAACAACGCACATTAAGTGCTGCGCTCAAGTTTTATTGTGATAAAGAGCTAGTCAATGCGCACTCTGCAATGGCAGATACCGATGCAACCTATGAGGTCTTGCTTGCTCAGGTTGAACGCTATGAAGAATTGGAAAACAATCTAGACTTCTTAAGCGAATTTTCAACACGTAAACGTTCCCTCGATGTCGCTGGGTTTATTGTTTTGAATAAAGAGAATGTTGCTTGCTTCTCCTTTGGTAAACACAAAGGAAAAACTGTAGACGAGGTTTTAGAAAAAGAACCAGGGTATTTCGGATGGTTGCTTAATGCAGATTTTCCATTATACACTAAAAAAGTTCTTACCGCAATACGATTGAGTAAGTTCAATGGAGCAAAGTAGTAAAACGAACTGCTTTCTATGCCAGTTCAGATAAACTAGATTTATGAAGATAATATGCATCGGTCGCAATTATACAGACCACATCGAAGAATTGGCCAATGAACGGCCTGAAGACCCTGTTGTTTTCTTGAAGCCAGACACTTCTTTAGTGTTAAAAAATCAACCATTTTTTATCCCCCCATTTTCAAATGATGTGCATTATGAAGTTGAGGTTTTGGTTCGAATTAACAGAATTGGAAAACACATTCAGCAAAAATTTGCTCCCAAATACTATGACGAAATAGGTCTGGGGATTGATTTTACTGCACGAGACCTTCAAGCAAAACTCAAAAGTAAAGGATTGCCCTGGGAAAAGGCAAAAGCTTTTGACGGTGCAGCAGTAGTTGGAGACTGGGTGAATAAATCCGAGCTTCCACATGTCGATGAGTTGCAGTTTGAAATGACCAAAAATGGAACAATAGTGCAACAGTCTTCTTCTGCATTAATGCTCTGGAAAGTAGATGAATTAATTGCCTATGTTTCACAGTTTTTCACCCTAAAAATTGGCGATATTATTTTTACTGGAACCCCAGCTGGCGTTGGTCCGGTAGTGGAGAACGATGTTTTAGTAGGCTCTCTTGAAGGGCATCAATTGTTTTCCATAAAAGTAAAATAAAACATGATTGCAGAAATTATCAGTATCGGAGATGAAATTCTTATCGGTCAAATAGTGAATACCAATGCCGTTTTTATTGCAAAGGAATTGAATAAAATTGGAATTGAAGTTGGGCAAATAACTTCTATTTCAGATCGGAAAGAGCATATTGAAAGTTGTTTGGACGAGGCTCAGAATAGAGCACAAGTCATTATTTTAACTGGTGGTCTTGGACCAACAAAAGATGATTTAACTAAACACACCCTATGTTCATATTTTGACGATGTTTTGGTGAAGAACGAATTGGTTTTGGAGCGCATTGAGGAGATGTTTGCCAAGTATGTCCCGACCCCAATAAACGAAGAAAATAGAAAACAAGCATTACTTCCTTCAAAGGCTAAGGTTCTCAATAACTTGCACGGAACAGCTTCGGGCATGTGGTTTGAAGTCGAAGATCGTGTGATTATTTCGTTACCTGGAGTGCCTTTCGAAATGAAAGCGTTGGTCAGTAATGAAGTGATTCCAGCCTTACAGAAACATTATACACGCCCCTACATTTTGCACAAAACCTTGTTGACATATGGTTTGGGCGAAAGTGTAATTGCCGAACGTATTGAGCAATGGGAAAACGAATTGCCTTCCGATATAAAACTAGCTTACCTTCCTAATCTAGGGAGGGTTCGTTTGCGCTTGTCAGGAAAAGGCTCAGATCCCGTCCTGCTCGAAAAGCGTATCGATGCCCAAATAGAAAATTTATATCCGTTGATTGGAGATATCATAATGGGTTTTGAAGAAGAAGCCTCTATTGAAGAACAGCTTCAGACACAATTCATAAAAACAAACAATACCCTAGCTGTTGCCGAAAGCTGTACTGGTGGGAAAATAGCCAACCGTTTCACTCAAATTCCCGGTGCCTCTGCCTACTTCAAAGGGGGAATAGTTGCCTACGCTACAGAGGTTAAAGTGAACCTCCTAGGAGTGCCTCAATCTTTGATTGACACCTATTCAGTAGTCAGTGCTCCGGTTGCTGAAGCTATGGCTGTTGCAGCTCGACAACGATTTGGTGCTACTCTAGGGGTTTCCACTACAGGCAATGCAGGGCCATCTAAAGGTGATTCTGAGGCTGAATTAGGGACTGTATTTATAGCGGTAGCCTCAGAAACCAATGTTGTGTCCTATGAGTTTCATCTTGGGAAACATCGGGAACGTGTGGTCGAAAAAGCAGTGAATAAAGTTATGGAGCTTTTACACAAGCAAGTTTTTTAGGCAGTCACGTATTTTTTTCAAGGTAAGGTTTCAATCGATCATAAATTAAACCATTCCAACCCTTAACCATACGCTCGCGGCTGAACACTTCTATGTCTGGGAAAGCCTCAAGTATTTTGGCGGTTAAAATAAGTTCTACTCCTTCCGGGCTATCTTCTATCTCAAAAGTTACGCTAGAGTTTCCTTCATATTCTTCGTATTGCCAATAATAAGCTAATGTCTTGAACGGAATTACTTTAAAAACCGTCCATTTGTGTGTAAAGATCTGACCCTCATATGCTATTTTAAAAGCAGTTTTAAAATGAAGTTTAGGTTCAAAATTTTCAAGTTCATTGAAATACCATTTTTTCATTTTCTCAACTTTTGTTAGTGAATTCCAAAGGTTTTCTTTTGTAGTATTAAAAGCTGTTCTGATTTGAATTAATGCCTTGTTTTTCATTAGATTTGCGGGGGTTGTGTTGAATTCATTTTAAAACTTTCTCAAATTAAAAGTACTAAAAAAAGGATTTCTTGATTAGAACCGAAAAAAGTCTTTCAAAATTTGAGGAAAACTATTTTGATACTCCATAAAAAACGTTAAATTTGCATCCTGTTTTAAAAGAACACTAAAGTCTAGAATTATGTCAAGAGTTTGTGAAATAAGCGGTAAAAGAGCAATGTTTGGTAACAATGTTTCTAAAGCTGTCAACAAAACGAAGCGTCGTTTTGAGGTTAATCTTATCAAGAAGAGATTTTTTATCCCTGAAGAAGATAAGTGGGTTACCTTGAAAGTAACGGCTTCTGTATTAAAAACAATTAATAGAAAAGGAATCTTTGCTGTCATGAATGACGCTAGAGCAAAAGGAAAATCCATCTAATATATAGATCATGGCAAGAAAAGGAAACCGTGTACAAGTGATACTTGAATGTACTGAACACAAAGAGTCTGGAAGACCCGGAACTTCGCGTTACATCACAACAAAGAATAAAAAGAATACTCCGGATCGTTTGGAAATTAAGAAATTCAATTCGATCTTGAAGAAAATGACTGTTCATAAAGAAATTAAATAACCATGGCAAAGAAATCAGTAGCTACCCTGCAAACGGGATCGAAAAGACTTACCAAAGTAATTAAAATGGTAAAGAAAGGTGACGCCAAAAGTTATTCTTTCGTTGAAACAATTACTGCACCAGACGCAGTTAATGACTGGTTGAGTAAACACTAAATACAATAGAATTATTCTATCAAAAAAAGCTACTTTTACAGTAGCTTTTTTTATTTAACAACCCCATGAGTTTATTAAAATCATTGTTTTCTGGAGATCAAGAAAAGAACCTGAACAAAGGTTTAGAGGCTACGCGTAAATCTTTTTTCTCAAAACTTGGAACTGCAATAGCGGGTAAGTCAACTGTCGATGTTGCCTTATTAGATGATTTAGAGGAAGTTCTCGTTACCGCTGACGTTGGGGTTACAACAACCCTTAAGATTATTGATGCTATTGAAGCACGAGTTGCTAAAGACAGTTATCTTGGGACTAAAGAGTTGAGTTTAATTCTTAAAGAAGAAATTTCAAGAATTCTTGCTGATCAACAACCCCCAAATCCTTTTACATTTTCAGACACCTATACCCACAAGCCCCATGTAATTATGGTTGTTGGAGTAAATGGCGTTGGAAAAACAACTACTATAGGAAAGCTAGCACATCATTTTAAAGCCGCTGGAAAGAACGTTGTTTTAGGTGCCGCAGATACCTTTAGAGCAGGTGCGATTGATCAATTACAAGTTTGGGCTGACCGATCGGAAGTTTCATTAATCAAACAGCAAATGGGAAGTGACCCAGCATCTGTAGCTTTCGATACTTTAGAATCAGCTGTGAAACAAGAGGCCGATATTGTGCTTATCGATACCGCTGGACGATTGCATAATAAGGTAAACCTTATGAACGAACTCTCGAAAGTAAAACGTGTTATGGATCGGGTAGTACCCGAGGCTCCGCACGAGGTACTTTTGGTTTTAGATGGTTCTACAGGACAAAATGCATTTGAACAAGCCAAACAGTTTTCACAAGCAACAAAAGTTACTTCACTAGCAGTCACCAAGCTCGATGGAACTGCAAAGGGTGGGGTAGTTCTTGGAATATCAGATGCATTTCAAATTCCAGTTAAATTTATCGGAGTAGGTGAAGGGATTGATGATCTGCAAATTTTTAACGTAGATGCTTTTCTACATTCCTTTTTTAATTAAGATTTTATGATTAAGAATATTCTTAAATTTTTTATTGGTGTTTTTGGCTTTTTATTCATCCTTTATTTTTCAGGTCCCCAAGTAGCATCTCCTGAGCTATATAAAATTTTGCCGGTAGTGCCTCAAGATTTGGTTGAGCTCTCCAATTGGATTGATACTAAGGAAGCTAAAGTTGAAGACATTAAAAAAGGAAATGAGGGTAGAATAGAATTCTTTGATTCCATTCCACAAAAAACCGAATATTCGGTCATCTATTTTCATGGCTTTTCTGCAAGTTCTGAAGAAGGAGCTCCTTTTCATACCGATGTTGCCAAACACTTCAAAGCCAATTTGTATTTGCCTCGACTTTTTGGACATGGGATTGGTGGTGAAAACCCTTTGGGAGACTTTACTGCGGACGCCTATCTGGAGAGTGCACGAGAAGCACTTGCAGTAGCAAAAACCTTAGGAGAAAAAGTTATTGTTTTGGGAACATCAAACGGGGGGACCTTGAGCCTTTTGTTAGGGACTGACCCACAAATTGTTTCCATTGGATTGTTTTCTCCCAACATTAGAATAAAAGATCCAAATGCATCACTCATTACACTTCCTTGGGGATTTAATCTAGCGAGCTTTGTTGCAGGTTCTGATTATCACCAAATGCAAAATGTAGTTTCTCCTAAAGAAAATTTTTGGACCACAAGATATCATATCCAAGCCCTTACACATGTTCAAAAATTGCTCGAAGTTGCTATGACTCCTGAAACATTTGCTGAAATAAAAGTTCCTGTTTTTATGGGCTATTATTACAAAGATGAAGTTAACCAAGACAATGTGGTTTCAGTAGCTGCTATGCTTGAAATGTTCGAACAACTTGGAACTTCAGCTGCACAAAAAGAAAAAATGGCGTTCCCAGAAACAGGCGACCATGTAATGACCTCTTATTTAACAAGTAACGATGTTGAAAGCGTAACCAAAGAAACAATTCGTTTTTTAGAAACGCATCTTCCAACCAATTAAAAACCAATTGGGAAATACATCCCGATAGACACAATATTATGCGTACAAAAAGCACAACTAAAAATAAAATCAATGTCATTACCCTTGGCTGTTCAAAGAACATCTATGATTCTGAAGTTCTCATGGGGCAACTCAAAGCAAATGATAAGGAAGTAGTTCATGAAGAGGATGGAAATATTGTTGTCATCAATACCTGTGGTTTTATAGATAATGCCAAAGAAGAATCAGTCAATACGATTTTGGATAATATTCAACGCAAAGAAGCGGGTGAGATAGACAAAGTATTTGTTACCGGTTGTCTAAGCGAACGGTATAAACCCGACTTAGAGAAAGAAATTCCAAGCGTTGATCAATATTTTGGAACCAGTGAATTGCCGCAATTACTCAAAGCTTTGGAGGCTGATTATAAACATGAGTTATTGGGAGAACGCATGACGACTACTCCAAAGAATTTTGCATATTTCAAAATATCTGAGGGCTGTGATCGTCCCTGTTCGTTTTGTGCAATTCCGTTGATGCGAGGCAAACATCGTTCTACTCCAATAGAAGATTTGGTAAAGCAAGCTGAAAATCTTGCTCGTGATGGAGTAAAAGAATTGATACTAATTGCTCAAGACCTCACCTATTACGGTTTGGATATTTATAAGAAAAGAAATTTAGCTGAACTTTTACGTGCTTTAGCCCAAGTTGAGGGCATAGAATGGATTCGTATGCATTATGCTTTTCCAACAGGGTTTCCTTTGGATGTTTTGGATGTAATGAAGTCAGAACCTAAGGTTTGTAATTATCTGGATATTCCTTTGCAACACATTTCGGATGATATTCTGAAATCCATGAGGAGAGGGACAACAAAAGAAAAAACAACGAAATTACTTCAAGAATTCAGAAAACACGTTCCTGGAATTACCATTCGAACAAGTTTGATTGTAGGGTATCCAGGAGAAACTTTGGAGCATTTTGAAGAGCTGAAGGCATGGGTTAAAGAAACACGTTTTGAACGTTTGGGTTGTTTCACCTACAGTCATGAAGAAAATACCCACGCACATCAATTGGTTGACGATGTTCCTGAAGAAGAAAAACAGCGTCGTTCTTCCGAAATTATGGAACTTCAATCTCAGATTTCTTGGGAGTTGAATCAAGAAAAATTGGGACAAACCCTTCGTTGTATTATTGACCGAAAAGAAGGAAAATTCTTTGTAGGTCGTTCAGAAATGGATTCTCCAGATGTGGATAATGAAGTCTTGGTTGACGCTAGTACTTACTACCTCAAGCAGGGAGAGTATGTTGATCTTACCATAACCGAAGCTACAGACTTTGATCTCTATGCTATTCCGGTTAATTCGAATTAAGGACTAGTTCGGCTGTTTTAACGATTTCGGGTAAATTCGAAAGGTCGTACTGATAGATAATACCTTCTCCAACTACCGTTGCATTTGGATAATCAACAATGATGTCATAGGCAAAGGGGATAGGGTCTGTGGATAAGATTTGCGGATTTTCTCGGTCGCTTACATCAATTACTTTAAGTCCTGCCGTTCCATCACAAACAAGGAGATGGTTATCCTGTATGGCCAAGCCATGTGGGTTGAAAAGTACTTGCCTTGAAACCAAGGTCAATTCCTCTGGTTCGCGAATATCAATGATTTGAAGTTCGTTAAGGTCGGTAAAACAATTGGTACCTCCACGAAGGGTAACATAGGCATAAGACGTGTCAGCTACAACGGGATCACAACTTCTAAAATGCTCTAAGCTACTGATGTATGTTGGATTACTAGGCGTGGCAACATCATAAAGTAGCATTCCAGTGGTTGAGCCAATAAACAATAGGTCATTAAGTTGGAAAAGGGTTTCTGCTTGTGTCCCAGTATCCAGTCGAGCAAAACGATTGGGCTGGTAATTGTCTTCTATTGAAAAGAGGACTAATTCGCTAAAATTGATGGTGTATAAATAATTTCCAACGGGTAAAAAGCGGGTCATCGATCCAGCGGTAGACACCTCACCATATTGATTTGTGTCAGTGGATGTTGTTTGAACGTCAGCAGTAGATTCAAGTGCAAAATGACGCAACTGAATATCTTCTAGTGGGATTTGTCTGATCTCTGAACGCCATCCAGTAACAATACCTAAGCTGTTGTCTATGGATTCGTATTGAGTGTATGTGGTTTCAACCCCTGTATTGAGCCAGTCGTCAAGTGTTCTGAATGGGTTATAGTCAAAAACTTCTTCAACAGTAAAGTCTTCAATAAGTTCAGGTTGGGTGACATCGCTAATGTCAAAAACAACCAAAGCAGAAAACATATCGCTATAGAGATGATTGTCGACAATGGTCATGTCTATGGAACCCGGAATTGTAATGAAATTAAGATTTATCGGTGCTGATGGATTTGAGTTGTCAACTACGTGTATTCCTTCATTGGGCTTATTGATAAAAATATAATCTTGATAGGTAATGATTTTACCAGCCTGTGCATAGTCCTTAGGTTCAACAATCGTTATTTTGGCGGCTAACTGTGTTGTTGTTTCGTATTCGGGAACGAAAAAGTTGACCTTTACTAGTTCTTCACTTTCAGGAGTAATTTCATCATCTTTGTACAAGTTACAACCAGTTAAAAAAAAGCTAGCTGAAATAAGTGAAATGACGGTAATGCGTAATAATTTCATCTTTTTTTAATTAATTATAGATCAAATTTTATGCCATACTACATGAAAATAGCGTTGACAAGCCACAGTTTACCGTTCTCCCAAAAACTGCGGTATAAGGGATTGTCGATAAAATAAACGACAGAGCCGCTACCAACATATTCTGTACCGAACAACAAGGACTCGCTTTGCAATTCAATTGCCTTGTCTCCACTAAAACCGGCAATGGGCTGAATATTTTTTGAAAGATAGGCTACCGTTCCATTGTCTTCCAACATCTTATAAGCAGCAGCACTTGTTTTGAGGGTAAAGTAGTTGGAAGAATATCCTGCCGCAAGCGGATGGGTTGAATCTACATTCGCTTTGTAAATACTCCCATAAATGACCGAGCGGATGCTCTCGCGTTCTTGATCGCCAAATGCAACGTCTTCGGTGTCATCATGGGTATCTTTTTTACGTTCCAAACTAAACAGTTTATTGTTGGTAAATGCGTTTAAAGCACTACCAAATGCAATTACTCTTCCGCCTGCTTTGATCCATTTAGTCAGCGCGTTATCCTCTTCAGCATTAAATAGATTGGAATAGTATCCAGAAGGTATGATCAATACATCTAATTCAGCTAAAAAGCGGTCGTTAAGTCGTTCGTCACTTAACTGGATGATGGGGTAGTTGAGCTGTTGTTCAAAGAAATGCCAAATTTCTCCATAGGCCTGTGGAGACGCCTGGTCGCTTTTTAAAAGACCGATGGTTTTATTTGCGATAAAACGCATCTGGTTAGACCCCAAGTCAGGGCCTTGATCTGACAATCCAGAACTGAGTGCGCTCACCTTTTGGTTGGTTTCTTTGGCAATTTTCGCTACCATTTCACCCAAATCAGCGATCTGTTTATTGTGTGTTTTTAAAACAAATACGCTTCCTATATCCCAAGTTTTTCCTCCATTTGTTAGTGGAACTTCATTGTAGGAAACTCGAATTCCTGCCTTGATAAGCGCAGCTAAATACTGACCGTCTTGAATGCTTTTGCGTTCTGAAGCATAGGCGTAGGCATTCTTTTCTATTGTAGGTCGTTTTGCTGAAGTTACAAGGGGTTTTGTTTTTACGTTTTGATTACTAGCAACAGCTTTTAATCCATAAGCATAAGGCAATGCCCAGGACGTAATATCATAGGTCAAAGAGTCCGAAAAGTGAGTTTGCGGTTCGAACAAGGCTTGAATCAGCTTACTTTTTTGGCCGTTACCATTGAGGATGATTGCATCAGCACTAAAAGAAAGGTTTTTAGTTTTTTGTGTGACAAAGTCAATTCCTTTGATGTTGGTAGTTTGAGCCAATTGCTTTACGGGAATTTGATGCGCATGGAGTAAACGCTTCAAAGCATCCATTTTATCTGTTGGGCCTTCTAGTGCATAGGTGGCATATTTTCCTTTATTGTTGGCATGATAGGCGCTGAATTCTTTGTTCAAACGCATGACATTATTGTGTGCCACCTCAACTGTTGAAAGACCACTAGTGTAGTGATGAGCAATACGATCTTTGAGGCTCAATAAATCACCTACGCTGTTGCGAATACTTAAACCAGCACGTCCGCTTCCTCCTTGTTCGTAGGTCATGCCGATGGCACCGTTAAACATGGGGTAGGTGTCTCCGTAGCCCGGATAAAGCAGGTCAAAAACTTCATCAGTAAAATACAACCAGCCTTCTTTGTCAAAATAGCGGCTGTGGTTTTTAGCAATGGTAGCCTGAAAATCACGCTGAAAGTCAGTAATGACCTCATGATAGGGTTCTACTGCTGGAGCAAAATAATAGGGACTATCGACACCCTGTTCGTGAAAGTCAACATGTATTTGTGGCATCCATGCCAAATAGTTTGGTAGGCGTAGCTGCGATTCTTTCTGACTCAACCATGCCCAGTCGCGGTTGAGATCAAAATAATAGTGGTTGTATCTCCCTCCAGGCCAATCTTCAAAATGTTCATTCGCTAGGGGTGAGCTATCAAAAGGAGTACTTTTTACTTCGTTATACCAATTGACATAACGATCTCGTCCGTCAGGATTAATACAGGGGTCCATAATCACGATAAGATTTTCCAACCAATCTTGCTTTTCTGTAACCAGGGTGTGCAGGGTTTTAAGGGCAGCTTCTGTACTGGTAGATTCATTTCCATGCACATTATAACTCAACCAAACGATACTGAATTCTTTAGTTGTCTCTTTTGTTCCCTCAGCATATCCAATAGAACGTAAGTGGTCTTTTCGCATCGTTTCTAATTGAGCAAGATTTTCTGGAGCAGATAAATAAACCAACTGTAATGTTCTGTTCTCATTGGTTTTTCCATAGGGGGTAGTTTGCGCAAAACTCGAATTTTCAGCCACGTGATTTACATAGTCGATAACTTGGTGATGTCTAGTGAACTGAGTTCCTAGTTCATAGCCTAGAAATTCTGTAGGTGATTTTAGCTGCGCATTGCTGCTTAATCCAAGCGAAAAACTGAGCAGCGAAAAAAGTATTTTTTTCATGGTGTTTTTTTATCGTTTGTAAATATATAATTTAAACGATATCTTTTTTATTCTAGGGAGAACGAATATCTTTACCTACACGAAAGTCGTTTATGCAATCGCAACAAATTTCTTACAGAGATACTGGTTTTGTTTCAAAAATGGTCTGCGATCTTTTTGAAGGTAAAGAGTCGTTGGGTGCCTTTTATGGTAAGCCGCCTACTTTGGATAATTTTAAAGTTCAACTTGTAGAAAAGAAGAAAAATTTTATTCAAAACCAACGTGAGGTTTTAGTGTCCTCTCTTGTAAGTCAATATGGCAAGCTTTTACAGAAAGGAAGCCCAGTTGATTTGAACATCGAACGCCTTGCATTATCCAATACATTTACAATTACTACCGGACATCAGCTCAACTTGATGACTGGGCCCTTGTATTTTTTATACAAAATAATCAGTACCCTAAATCTTTGTAAAACACTTAAAAAGGCACATCCTGATTTTAGTTTTGTACCCCTCTATTGGATGGCAACAGAAGATCATGATTTTGAAGAAATTTCATTTTTTAATTTCAATGGGAAAAACTTTAAATGGAACCGCAACAAAGCTGGGGCAGTTGGGCGTTTCTCATTAGACGGATTGGACCCCTTATTTACTCTTTTTGACGCTGAATTGGGATCTTCTTCTTCTGCACAAGAAATTAAAAGTTTAATACGAGAAAGTTATTTATCTTCCAACTCACTCACTGAGGCTACTCGTAAATTTGTACATCAATTATTTCATTCTGAAGGCTTGGTTATTCTCGACGGTGATGATCGTCCTTTGAAGCAAATTTTTGCCCCTAAGATGGAAGAAGAGTTGCTTTCTAGTAGCTGTCAAGTTGAAGTGGAAAAAACGATCAGTAAACTTCAATTGGATTATGATTCTGAATATGTGCCTCAGGTGAATCCCAGAGAGATCAACTTATTTTATCTAACAAAAACGGAACGTTTGCGACTGGTTCGAACAGCAAGTGGTTTTGCTGATGCGGATAACACCCGATCTTGGACTCAAGCCGAACTCCTTCAAGAGCTCCATAAAACCCCTGATCGTTTTTCTCCCAATGTTTTGATGCGTCCTTTATACCAAGAGACAATTTTACCCAATCTGTGTTATATCGGTGGAGGAGGAGAATTGGCTTATTGGCTAGAGTTAAAAGCTTATTTTGAATCTCAAAAAGTACCTTTCCCAATACTAGTGCACCGAAATGCTGCCGTACTTGTGCCTCGGAAACTAGCAGATAAGTTAGACCGTTTGCAGTTGACCCCTGAAGATGTTTTTTTAAAGCGACCTTCTTTGATTAATAAAAAAGTACGTCAGATTAGTAATATCGATCTGGATCTACAACCCTTTAAGAAAGCACTAGAAGAACAGTTTACTCATCTAGAACGTTTGGTTTTAGAAACAGATGCTTCATTTGAAGGAGCTGTTAAAGCACAACAAGTGAAACAGTTCAAAGGAATCGATAGGCTGGAACATCGATTGTTACAAGCTCAAAAGCGGAAACTTGCAGATCAAGTACAGCGCCTAACCCTAGTTCACGACGCCCTTTTCCCAAATGAATCGCTCCAAGAACGAACCGTTAATTTTTCAGAGTTTTACCTGCAATACGGAAGCGAAATTCTTTCCCTTTTATCGAAACAGCTTGATCCACTTTCTTTGAAGTTCGATTGGATTGTTTTAGACTAATTCTTTTTGCTAAAATTTCGTTGGAGTTTTTTCTGACCGAAGATTAAATTGTATTTTTGCGTATGGAAGAAAAAGCACTCATTTTAGACTTTGGATCGCAGTACACACAATTAATTGCACGTCGTATCCGAGAGTTGTTTATCTATTGCGAAATACACCCGTATAACAATCCCCCACAAGATTTAAGCCCGTTTAAAGCGGTCATTTTATCGGGGTCTCCTTATTCTGTTCGTTCAGACGATGCACCGCATCCTGATTTGTCTGGAATTCGCGGGAAACTACCGTTACTTTCAGTTTGTTACGGAGCACAATATTTAGCACACTTTTCAGGAGGAAAAGTTAGTCCCTCCAATATAAGAGAGTACGGACGCGCCAATTTGTCTTTTGTAGCTCCAGATGAAGCTTTTTTCAATTCAATTGAAACGGGAAGTCAAGTTTGGATGAGTCATAGTGACACCATAAAAGAATTACCAACAGGTGGGGTTCGTCTAGCGAGTACCTCCGACGTTGAAAATGCCGCTTATCGAATAGCGGGCGAATCTACTTATGCGATACAATTTCACCCAGAAGTATATCACACAACCGACGGAAAACAATTACTTTCTAATTTTTTAGTCGACATTGCTGGAGTGAAACAAGACTGGACTCCAGATTCTTTTGTTTCCATGACTTTAGAGTCGTTGCGTAAACAAATAGGAACTGAGAAAGTTATTTTAGGCCTATCTGGTGGAGTTGATTCTACTGTTGCTGCAATCTTATTGCATCAGGCAATTGGAGATCAATTGACCTGTATTTTTGTAAATAATGGACTGCTGCGGAAAGATGAATTCTCTAGCGTCTTGGAACAATACAACGGCATGGGGTTGAATGTAAAAGGGGTTGATGCTTCGAAGCGTTTCCTAGATAAATTAGCTGGAATTTCGGATCCTGAAGCCAAACGAAAAGCCATAGGAAACACCTTTATTGATGTTTTTGATGACGAATCAAAATTGATCGACGGTGCCACTTGGTTGGCACAAGGAACAATATATCCTGATGTAATTGAGTCTATTTCTGTAAATGGACCTTCCGCAACAATTAAGTCACACCATAATGTTGGAGGTTTACCAGATTATATGAAATTGAAAATTGTGGAGCCTTTGCGCATGCTTTTCAAAGATGAAGTAAGGCGCGTTGGAATCAGTTTGGGGATCGATCCAGAATTGATTGGAAGACACCCATTTCCTGGACCGGGTTTAGCAATTCGGATTTTAGGAGATATCACAGCAGAAAAAGTAAGTATGCTCCAAGAGGTCGATGCTATTTTTATCAATGGTTTAAAACGGGATGGACTGTACGACAAGGTCTGGCAGGCAGGAGCTATTTTACTTCCTGTGAATAGTGTAGGGGTGATGGGTGATGAGCGAACCTATGAAAAATGTGTTGCGCTACGAGCTGTTTCGTCTACCGATGGAATGACTGCTGACTGGGTAGATTTACCCTATGAATTTTTGCAGAAAACTTCCAATGATATAATTAATCGAGTGCAAGGGGTAAACCGGGTCGTATACGATATCAGCTCCAAACCACCAGCAACGATTGAATGGGAATAATTTTTAACTTCGAATATGCGTATTAAATATTTTTTACTGTCCTTTCTTATATTGTTTGGCCTGACGTTGACTGCTCAAGTCAAACCAGATTCTTTTGAACGCCATAAAGTGAAAAAGAAAGAAACGCTGTATGGATTGGCACGGAAGTACAATGTTGAAATTGAACAGATTGAACAATACAACCCTTTGATTAAAAAAATTGGTTTGAAGAAAAGAATGATTCTTCAAATCCCAGTTTATAAAAAGCCAAAACCGATAACCCAAGCGAGTTTGCCTGATAGCTTATCTATGTATTTGGTTCAGCCAAAAGAAACCAAATGGCGTTTGGCTTATCGATATGGTATCACGATTCAGGAATTAGAACAGTACAATCCAGATATTGTATCTGGTTTAAAAATCGGACAAGAAATTATAGTGCCCAAACGGACGGAAGCTCAGACCTTGCAATTGGAAAAAGAGTTTAACTATTATACGGTTAAACCAAAAGAGGGTTTTTATCGTTTAGAAAAAAAACTAGGAGTTGCAGAGGCAGATTTAATTTTACTAAACCCTATCCTCCAAACAACCGGTTTGCAAGAAGGAATGATTTTAAAAATTCCATTAGAACAAACGGGTGATCTCAAAATAGAGAATGATCTTTTGGTTGAAAAGAATGACTTGCGTGATTCTATTCCATTCAATTCTAAAGTTACCCTTGGGTTGTTATTGCCTTTCAATACCAATAAAATAGAATTTGACTCTATTGAAAAGACCAAAACTCTCTTAAAGCAAAGAAACTTGCACACCCTTGCCTTAGATTTTTACTCGGGTGTTGTTATGGCGGTTAAAGAAGCCGGTCAATTAGGAATAGAAGTAGTGCTGGATGTTCTGGATACCCAGAATGATAAGGTGTACTTGCAAACGGAATTTAAAAAGAGGAATTGGTCGAAAACAGACGTTTTGATAGGGCCTATGATTCCTTCAAACTTTGATATTCTATCCTTACAAGATAGTCTCAGTTTGATCCCGATGGTAGCCCCGCTTTCATCTAACCCAGTGGTTAGTCGACCCAATGTATACCAATCGGTTACTTCTCCAGAATTGTTGAGAGAAAAGATGTTTACCTATTTAAATACTGTTCTCGATTCTACTCAGAATGTATTGCTTATTACTGATACCTTGAATAGAGAAGTAGAAAAACAATTACAAAACCGTTTTCCTTTTGCTCAAATTTTGCGACCTGAGGCTGGCGGGGATGTAGTCCCCGACTTAATAGATTCTTTATTGGTTGATACCTTATCTAATAAGGTGGTTTTTGAATCTCAGAACTTAGGCCTTATCGCAAGTGTAACCTCTTTACTCAATTCCCAAGTTTCTAAAGAGCGCGATGTACAATTGTTTACAACCTTCAGATCCAATGCCTACGATGATTCCAATATATCTAAAAAACAATTGGGGAATTTAAAGTTCACCTATACAGCAGGAGCATATTCAGATGACAGTAACCGTTCAGAGCAATTTGATTCGCTCTACGTTAGTTCATTTGGAGATTTACCAAAACGGGAAGCGTTAAGAGGATATGATTTGACAATGGATGTGATTTTACGTTTAGCTCATCAAAAACAGTTGAGTTCGGATCGTATTGGAGAGACAGAATACATCGAATCTCGTTTTGATTATGTACCCAACCTCAATGCTGGCTATCAAAATCGTGCGTTCTACTTGTTAGAACATAGGGGTTATGAAGTTTTTGAAATTAAGAAATGAGGCTTAGAACTCTATTTATCTCAATAGTTTTTGTAATTTTAAGCCCGGTAAATAACTAACAATACTACGAATAACCGGATGTCAAACACCAAATATATATTTGTTACTGGAGGAGTCACTTCTTCCTTAGGAAAAGGAATCATTGCGGCTTCTTTAGCGAAGCTTCTTCAAGAACAGAAGTACCGTGTAACCATCCAGAAGTTTGACCCCTATATTAATGTAGATCCAGGTACGCTGAATCCCTATGAGCACGGAGAGTGTTTTGTAACGGATGACGGTGCTGAAACCGATCTGGACTTAGGGCACTATGAACGTTTCTTGAACGTTTCCACTTCACAGGCAAACAATGTCACTACAGGACGTGTTTATCAGAGTGTAATTGATAAAGAACGCAAAGGTGTTTTTCTAGGAAAGACGGTACAAGTTGTGCCCCATATCACCAACGAAATCAAAGAACGCATGTGTCTTTTGGGCGAGTCGGGTGACTATGATATTGTAATCACAGAAATTGGAGGTACTGTTGGGGATATAGAATCACTTCCTTATGTGGAGGCCGTTCGTCAATTGATTTGGGAACTAGGTGATGAGAATGCAATGGTCATTCATTTAACCTTAATCCCATACCTTTCTGCGGCTGGAGAATTAAAAACTAAGCCCACCCAGCATTCTGTTAAAACGCTAATGGAAAGCGGTGTCAAAGCCAATATTCTTGTGTGTAGATCGGAGCATAAAATCTCAGATGACATTAAACGTAAGTTAGCCCTGTTTTGCAATGTGAAACAAGAAGCCGTTATCGAGTCGATTGATGCCGAAACCATCTATGATGTTCCCCTGTTGATGTTGGATGAAGGTTTAGATCAGGTAGTTTTAAATATGTTGAAGCTAGAAAGCAGAACAAGCAATTTAGATCAATGGAAAGAATTTTTAAGAAAACATAAAAATCCGAAAGAGCAAATTACAATTGGTCTGATTGGAAAATACGTAGAACTACAAGATTCCTATAAATCCATATTAGAATCTTTAATTCATTCTGGTGCTGCCAACGAAGTTAAGATTAAAGTTGAATCGATACATTCAGAATTTTTAAATGCAGATAATGTAGCTGAAAAACTAAGCAATCTAGACGGAGTAATTGTTGCTCCAGGTTTTGGCGGAAGAGGCACAGAGGGTAAGATAGACGCTGTTCGTTATGTCCGTGAAAACAACATTCCATTTTTAGGAATTTGTTTGGGAATGCAAATGGCTGTTATTGAACACGCCCGAAATGTTATGGGACTTCAAGATGCTAATTCAATTGAAATGGACGAGCACTGTAAAGAGCCTGTAATTTCAATTATGGAAAACCAGAAAACAATAACCGATATGGGAGGAACCATGAGGTTAGGTGCTTGGGATTGTGATTTGTTAGAAGGGTCTCTGACACATAAAGCCTACGGTAAAAAAACAATTTCGGAACGTCACCGTCACCGATATGAATTTAATGATCAATACAGAAAAGAAATAGAAGCTTCTGGATTAAAAGCTACTGGAATTAATCCTAAAACAGGTTTAGTTGAGGTTGTTGAAAACCCAAATCATCCCTGGTTTGTTGGAGTTCAATACCATCCAGAATATAAAAGTACAGTACTCAATCCTCATCCTTTATTTGTCGATTTTGTACAAGCTAGTTTACAATACAATCACTCAAAAAAACCTACTTAATAGGCATCTAATATTATGGAACAGAAAAAATTTGACCCCTGGCAGTTTGTAGGATTTTTCCTTATTGCACTCATTCTTACTTGGATGCTTTACAACCAACCCCCAGTTGAGGAAGCAACAGACAAAACAGCAACACAATCGGAGTCTGCAGCCAGCGAGACGAAGGTTGCACCGAACGCAGTGGTTTTGAGTGACTCCTTGCAAAGCCAGCAACTACGAGCTAGTTTTGGCTCGTATGCTAATTTATTTCAAAACAATTCCAGTGAAGAAGTAGGGATAGAAAACGAAAAATTAGCCCTCACTTTTGCACCTAAAGGTGCTCAAATATCAAGTTTACGACTCAAAAAGTTTAATAATTATAAAGAGGAACCCCTATACCTGATCCAGGAAAATCAAAACTTCAATTACAGTTTTACAACTTCGGATGGAAGAGTTTTAAATACATCGGATTTTTATTTTACTCCTAAAATTACAGAACGCAATGGGAACCAAATGGTAACCCTTACTGCAGCTGTTAGTACTTCTCAGTATATTGTTTTTGAATATCAAATCAACGCCAACGATTATATGGTTGACTTTTCGATCCGTTCCGAAGGTATGGGTCGATTGATCAATACCAGAGAGCAACAGCAAATTAGTTGGGATCTAAAGGCATTTAGGAATTCCAGAAGTATTGAGTATGAGAACCGTTATCATTTGCTTACCTATAGTTTTGAAGACGATAAAATAGATTATCTATCTGGGGCTTCAGATGATGAGGAAGAAGATAAAGAGGTGCATTGGATTTCGTATAAGCAACATTTTTTCAACTCAATTCTTATACCCTCTAAAGCATTTGAAACAGTAAACTTTACTTCCGAAAGCTTAGTGGATTCCGATATAGTAGATCAAGAGTTTACTAAGGTATATCAAACAAAAATTCCAGTTGGGTCTCAAGGAGAAATCAATCAGAATTTTAAATGGTATTTTGGGCCTACAGAATATGACACTCTAGCACAATACGAACTTGGTTTAGAGGATTCTATTGACTTTGGTTGGGGTATTTTTGGCTGGATTAATAAATATATATTCACACCAACCTTTAATTTCTTAAGCTCCTTTTTGCCTTATGGAATTGCAATTATTGTAATGACGATTTTAGTGCGTTTGGTTATGTCTCCTGTGACTTATAAATCATACGTTTCACAAATCAAGATGAAGGTTTTAAAGCCTGAAGTCGACGAAATAACAGCGAAGTATAAAGATGATTCTGTAAAACGGCAGCAAGAAACCATGGCACTGTATTCCAAGGCTGGAGCCAATCCGATGTCGGGTTGTTTACCCGCTTTAATTCAACTTCCGGTATTTTATGCGCTCTTCAGTTTCTTCCCAGTTGCCTTTGCTTTACGTGAAAAAAGTTTTTTATGGGCAGATGATCTTTCTTCTTATGATTCTGTTTATGAATTAGGATTCAACATTCCTTTTTATGGAGATCACGTCAGTTTATTTCCTATTCTAGCATCTATCGCAATTTTCTTCTATACCATGATGACTGCTGGGCAGCAAGCTGCTCCTCAACAGCCGGGTATGCCCAATATGAAAGTGATTATGTACATCATGCCTTTGATGATGTTATTTTTCTTCAACAACTATGCAAGTGGTTTGAGTTTGTATTACTTCGTTTCGAATGTGTTGACCATTGTTTTGATGCTCGTTATTAAACACTTTATTGTAGACGATGCTAAGATCTTGACTCAGTTAGAAGAAAACAAGAAAAAACCCAAGAAGAAAGGTGGTTTCTCTGCTCGTTTACAACAAGCTATGGAGCAGGCTGAGCAGCAGAAAAACGCTAAAAGAAAGCGCTAGTTTTGACTTCTGTAGTAATAATTACTTCAAGTATCTATTTGTTATCTTTGTCTTATGAAAAAGAAAGTCGTTGTTGGCCTCTCTGGAGGTGTCGATTCGAGTGTTGCTGCATACCTGCTCCAAGAGCAAGGCTATGAGGTAATCGCACTTTTCATGAAAAATTGGCACGATGAAACCGTTACACTTTCCAATGAATGCCCTTGGTTAGAAGATAGTAATGATGCAATGATTGTTGCTGAAAAACTTGGCATTCCTTTTCAAAGCGTAGACTTGAGCGTCGAGTACAAGGACCGTATTGTAGACTATATGTTTGCCGAATATCAAAAAGGACGCACCCCCAATCCAGATGTATTATGTAACCGTGAAATTAAGTTTGATGTTTTTATGGACATTGCCCTTTCACTGGGTGCTGATTTTGTCGCAACTGGCCACTATTGCCGAACCGATATTCAAGTGAATGCTCAGGGTAAATCCGTTCACCGTTTGTTGAGTGGTGCCGATGCCAATAAGGATCAATCGTATTTCTTGTGTCAATTGACCCAGGAACAATTATCCAAGGTTTTATTTCCAATAGGTGAATTGCAAAAGTCAGAGGTGCGAAAACTTGCTGCTGCTCAAGATCTAATAACCGCTGACAAAAAAGATTCTCAGGGCTTGTGCTTTATTGGTAAGGTGAGTTTACCTGACTTTTTACAACAAAAACTCTCAGCCCAACAAGGAGACATCATTGAGATTTCGGAGTCTAACGAAGTCTATAGTCAAACGCAGGAAACATTTGCTTCACAAAAAGAACTGTTGCGCTATCACAGTACCAAAAGAAGCTACCAGGTTTCCGATGGAAAACGCGTAGGCAGCCATCAAGGTGCTCACTTTTTTACCAAGGGACAACGCAAAGGTTTGGGAGTAGGAGGTACTCCAGAACCCTTGTTTATTATTGATACCGATGTGGTGGAAAACGTTGTCTATACAGGTCAAGGCAAGCAACATCCGGGTCTATTACGTCGTGGCCTACTGATTGTTCAAGATGAAGTACATTGGGTCCGAGATGATCTGAAAATCGCCTTGGGTGAAACCTTAGAGGTTCAGGCTCGAATCCGGTACCGCCAACCTTTAGAAAAAGCAACCTTATACTGTGAAAAAGAAGGCTTGTTTGTGCTGTTTGACAGCCCTCAAACTGCAATTAGTGAAGGGCAGTTTGTAGCGTGGTATGCAGGAGAAGAACTTCTAGGTTCAGGTGTTATTTCTTAGGCCTTAGCGGTTTCTTTTTGTGCAACCGTATCAAAATCCAAAACCACTTGATTGTGTAAGATGTCTTCAAAGGTTTCTTCCTTGCGGATCAGATGCGCTTTTTTGTTGATCCATAATACTTCTGCTGGTCGAAATCTGGAATTATAATTACTAGCCATGGTTTGGCAGTAGGCACCTGCATTTCGGAAGACTAGGAAATCCCCTTCGTTTATTTCTGATATTTTGCGGTTACTCCCAAAGGTGTCTGTTTCACAAATATAACCTACAACAGAATAAAAACGCTCCCTTCCTTCTGGGTTTGATATGTTTTCTATCTCATGATGAGAACCGTAAAACATGGGTCGAATTAGGTGATTGAAACCACTATCGATTTGTGCAAAAACGGTTGAGGTTGTTTGTTTTACAACATTTACTTTGGATATAAAATAGCCCGCTTCACTCACTAAAAATTTACCTGGCTCAAAGGCTAGTGTCAACTCTCGACCGTATTCTGTACAAAAGTCATTGAATTTCTCGGTCAAGCGTTCTCCTAACTCTTCAATATTGGTTTCTATATCGCCAATTTTGTAGGGCACTTTAAATCCTGAACCAAAGTCAATAAAACTAAGATCCTTAAAGTTTTTGGCGGTTTCGAATAAAATCTCAGATGCATGTAGAAAAACATCAATGTCTAGAATATCACTTCCGGTATGCATGTGAATTCCATTGATGTTCATTTGGGTGTTTTCGGTAATTCGAATTAAATGGGGTATTTGATGAATTGAAATTCCAAATTTAGAATCGATGTGACCTACAGAAATATTAGAATTTCCACCAGCCATCACGTGTGGGTTGATTCGAATACAAACGGGTACTGTAGGATATTTACTCCCGAATTGTTCTAAAATGGAAAGGTTGTCAATATTAATTTGTGCTCCGAGTTTGGCAACTTCTTCAATTTCGGATAGCGAAACCCCGTTGGGAGTAAAAATGATGGAGCTCGGTTCAAAACCAGCTGCCAGACCAAGACGCACTTCCTGAATGGATACGGTATCGAGACCGGCTCCAAGGGTTTGGATGTATTTTAAAATGGAAACATTGGAAAGCGCTTTCGTGGCATAGTTCAATTTAAGATTTTTCACTCCACTAAAGGCATTACTCAAGCGGTCGTACTGAAACTTTATTTTTTCTGCATCGTAAACATAAAGTGGACCTCCAAATTCTTTTGCAACTGAACGTAGTTCTGCGTAATTCATTTTGTAATCTTTCCTACAAAAGTAAAAACAATTTCCTACTGTGAAAGGGCTTTATAAGAATATATTAAAAATATAAAATAATGTTTTAAATAAAACAAAATACTTTTCCTGTGGATTGATTTTAATTGATTTAACTTCTTTATTTTTGTTCAATTAAATTTTAAACGAATGAATTTACACGAATATCAAGGGAAAGAGATCTTAGCTAGTTTTGGCGTAGCAATACAACGTGGTATTGTTGCTCAAACTGCTGAGGAAGCTGTCAAAGCTGCAGAAACACTAACTAAAGAAACGGGTACGGGATGGCATGTAATCAAAGCACAGATTCATGCAGGTGGCCGTGGAAAAGGTGGCGGTGTAAAACTTGCAAAAAACCTTGATGAAGTTTCAACGATAGCAGACCAGATTATTGGTATGCAGCTCATCACGCCTCAAACTCCCCCACAAGGTAAGCCGGTGCACCAGGTGTTGATCTGTGAAGATGTGTATTACCCGGGAGCTTCAGAAACCAGTGAATTCTACGTTTCAGTTTTATTGAATCGTGCAACTGGTAGAAACATGATCATGTATTCTACAGAAGGTGGTATGGATATTGAAACTGTCGCCGAAGAAACCCCACACTTAATTTTTACTGAAGAAATTGACCCTGCCACTGGAATGCTCCCTTTTCAAGCACGTAAAGTTGCTTTTAATTTAGGTTTGAGCGGTCAAGCGTTCAAGGAGATGACCAAATTTATTACCGCATTGTATACTGCCTACGATAAATCAGATTCTTCTTTATTTGAAATTAATCCAGTACTTAAAACATCTGATGACCGTATTTTAGCTGTTGACGCCAAAGTATCGTTAGATGATAATGCCTTGTTTCGTCACAAAGATTATTTAGCACTTCGCGACATCCGCGAAGAAAACGCTATTGAAGTTGAAGCGGGAGAAGTTGGATTGAATTATGTTGATTTGGATGGTAATGTTGGTTGTATGGTAAACGGAGCCGGTTTGGCTATGGCTACTATGGACTTAATCAAGCAAGCTGGTGGAGATCCTGCTAACTTTTTAGATGTAGGTGGAACTGCTGATGCGGCTCGTGTAGAAACCGCATTTCGTTTAATCTTGAAAGATCCAAATGTAAAAGCTATTTTAGTTAATATTTTTGGAGGTATTGTTCGTTGTGATCGAGTAGCACAAGGGATTGTAGATGCCTATACAAATCTCGGTGATGCTATAAACGTTCCGATTATTGTTCGTCTTCAAGGAACAAATGCAGACATTGCAAAAGAATTAATTGACAACTCTGGTTTGAATGTTCTTTCTGCTACTGCTTTTCAAGAAGCGGCAGATAAGGTTCAAGAAGCGATTGGCTAAGTTTTTAATAAGAAAGCGAATGGGTTTAGTGAATTTTCGCTACTCAATTTATTGCATAAAAAAAGGTTCCATTCCGGAACCTTTTTTTTGCTTTAATTTTCGCTAAGCGTTAAAACCTTTTTTAGGGGTTTGTGATTATTGGATTGCTTGTTTAAATTGACTTAGAGTTACAATTTTATCATCCTTAATGAAGTAACTTTCATGGATATAATATTCTGTAACGTCATCTTCTTCACCTGGAACGGTAATTTTAAATCCAGCTTGAACATGTTCACCACCTTGAGACGGATCAATGTCTACTGAATATGCGTACTGAAAAGTCCAGCTTACTGATGGGTCTTCCGCTTCTAAACCTGCTTTGAACTCTTCAAAATTATTTGTTTGTTTACCAGTAGGGTCCGTAACTTGAACCGAATCAACAAAAAATTCTCTCATTCCTTCAAAGTTTCTTGAAGACCATTCTTTGTCTAGAGCAATTACACGATCAATTGCTTTTTGAGTCCCCAAATGCCATTGTAATTCTTGGATTTCTGGATTCGGATGAAACCCAATCATACGCTCTTTTGTAGCTTCTGTGTTCTGTGTTGTGCATGCACTTAACACAAGTGATACAACAAGTAGTTTTACTAAGTTTTTCATATAAAATATTAATAGTTATTACACAAGGTACATTTTTAAATTGCAACAGGCAATTAAAAATAAAACAGACTGCTTATTATAACCATATGAACTTAGTAGTTAGGCGTATATTTTTTTCCATAAATTTTTACCTGTAATGGCTGTTGTTGTAATAAAACCAGAAAAAAGTGCACCTCCCACTCCAGCAGTTACAATGTCTTGACCCGTTAGATACAATCCTTTAATTGGTGTTCTTGGATTCAGGAACTTTTGCTTATACCGTTCAGGGGTGTGTTCCAATCCGTAGAGTTCCCCATGTTCATAATTAACAAAGTGTTTTGTGGTAAGGGGAGTAGATAATTCATAACAATCGATTGAATCTTTTAGGTGCGGAAAATGCTCAAATAAGTGGTTTAGTAAACGCTGCGAAAAACGTTCTTTATAGGCTTCATAGGTCTCGCCTCTATTCATCCAGCGTGTTGCATCCCATTGATGAAAACTTTCATAAGGTAATAGGGTAATGATGTCAATCGTACTTTTGTTGGGATAACGTTCAGACCAACTGGGATCTTTAGCAGATGGAAAAGAGATATAGACTACAGGAAAGGCTTGCTCGTGATCTTTTAGAAAACGATCCACACAGCCATCGTGATCTAAGTCTCCTGGATAAATCCATAAATTTTTCTTTGGTAATTTTAGTTCTTTTGGAGTTCCATTCAATCCGATATACAAACACCCATGAGCTACAGAAGGTTTTACTTTGGTCAACTGCTCTGAAAATTCCTTATGGATATGATGATCCTTGGGAATCATCTTTTTGTAGGTATTCATAATTCCAGCTCCACTTATGATTATCGGTGCATAAAATGATTTCCCATCACTCATTTTTACCCCAACAGCACGTTGCTTGTCGAGGATAATTTCATCCACTTCAGCATTTATCAAGATGGTTCCTTTTGCAGCTTCAATGACTGGGTCTATGGTTTCTACAATTTGAGATGACCCACCGATTGGAAAACTTCCTCCTCCGAAATAATGCTTTACAACCGATGCATGCATGGCAAAACTACTTTGCTTTGGTGGAAGTCCATAATCCCCATATTGACCACAAAGTACTTTAATCAGCTCTTCATTGTCTGTAAGAGAACGCAACACTTCATAGGTGGTTTTGTCAGAGAATTCTTTGTAGGGTTTTTGTAGCATCCCACCTACCATGTTCCCTATTATTTTTGGAAGCGCTTTGTTGATGTAAAATTTCCCCATAGCCTTATTAGCCTTAAAGATAATATCAACATAGGCTTCAATAGCCCTGCGTTCTTCTGGAAAATAACCAACTATTTTATCTATAAATGCATCGACTCCTTTTACAAAGTCATAGTGCTTGTCTCCGATAATGATTTGATCATATACTTCCCCCATATCGGCCCAATGCAGGTTTTTGTCGGTAATGAAATCGAACATTTTACGCAGGGCGCTGTTTTCTTTCTGAACCTCTCCGATGTAATGAATTCCTACATCCCATTCATACCCTTTTCTTTTGAAAACATGAGTAAAACCACCAGCTGTATAATGGCGTTCCAACAACAACACTTTCTTACCTTCTTTCGCTAAAAAAGCTGCGGTTGTCAAACTCCCCATTCCAGTTCCTATAATAATGGCATCGTATTGTTCTTCGAGTTGGAGTGGTTTTTTATAGGATTGAATCATAGCTTTTGTTTTGTTTTTTAAAACTACGGTTTTTAAGGTTCAATTCCTATCGGACCATTTACTAGAAATGACCTATTAATAAAATATCTTTCATTTGTTTTCTTTACATTTATTGAGCTTTTAATATTATTCAAAACAATGCCCATATGAAAACAATAAACTTCTTCGTTCTGAATACGCTGTTTGCTTGTTCCTTATTTGCTCAGGAACGACAAATACCCCTTGATACCCTTGTAACGACCTACCACAGTACGACCATAAAAGGTGTTGATGTTACTTATCAGGCACAAACCGGTACGCAGCCCGTATGGGATGAGGATGGCAAGCCCATCGCTACACTTTTTTATACCTACTATAAAAGAACCAATGACAAAAGCAAAGCCAAGCGACCCATAATTTTTTCTTTTAATGGAGGACCTGGTTCTGCTTCAGTTTGGATGCATGTGGCCTACACAGGTCCCAAAGTTTTGCGTATTGATTCGGAAGGCTATCCCGTTCAGCCTTATGGCTTTCAAACCAATCCTTATTCAGTGTTGGATGTTGCCGACATTGTTTTCATCAATCCCGTCAATACGGGTTATTCTCGGATTATTGAGTACGCGGGTGAAAAAGAAAAGCGAGAAACCTTTTTTGGAATCAATGAGGATGTCAAATACTTGGCCGAGTGGATGAATACCTTTGTCAATAGAAAACAGCTCTGGGAAGCGCCCAAATACATTATCGGAGAAAGTTATGGGGGAACACGCGTAATGGGTCTTTCGTTGGCTTTACAAAACCAGCAATGGATGTATTTGAATGGTGTGATTATGGTTTCTCCAGCGGATTATAAAGTGTTGCGGGTTGGGGGACCGGTTTCTTCAGCATTGAATTTACCCTATTACACTGCCGCCGCTTGGTACCATAAACAATTACCCTCCGAGCTTCAGAACAAGGACTTGACGGATATACTTCCTGAGGCTGAAAAATTTGCAATTGACGAGCTTACGCCAGCATTGATTCGTGGTGGTTTTTTAAGTTTAGAAGAAAAACAAAAGATAGCAAAGCAAATGGCCTATTACTCTGGGCTTAGTGAGGATGTAATTCTGCAGCACAATCTCGATGTTCCTAATTCATTTTTCTGGAAAGAACTCCTACGTGATCAAGGAAAAACCATTGGGCGCCTAGATTCTCGTTATACTGGAATTGATAAGATGGAAGCGGGTATGCGCCCGGATTACAGTCCAGAATTAACCTCTTGGTTGCATTCATTTACACCAGCAATTAACCACTACATCCGAAAAGAACTGAACTTTAAAACTGATGTAAAATACAATATGTTCGGCCCAGTTCGTCCTTGGAACAACGACAACGATAATACGCGAGATAACCTAAGACAAGCGATGGCTCAAAACCCCTATTTGGAGGTGTTGATTCAATCGGGTTATTACGATGGAGCTACGACCTACTTCAATGCCAAATACACCCAATGGCAGGTCGATCCCAGCGGAAAGATGAAAGATCGTTTTCATTTCGAAGGGTATCGCTCGGGTCATATGATGTATTTGCGTCGGGAGGACTTAATTAAAGCCAATGAGGATCTTCGAATCTTTATTAAAAATTCTGCAGCAAACGGAAAACCAGCAAAATACTAAGCGAGAAGTTTAATTTTTCGGTTCCATTCTCGGAGTCCGTAAAAGGATAAGCCAAAGTAAAGTAGGGTTAAGATAAAGTAAATATAGAGTTCTTTGTTTAGGTATAACCCCAGGGTTACGCCGTTGACAATAATCCAATAATACCAGCCGCTAAGGATTTTCTTAGCTTCAAGATAACTTGCAATAAAACTAAAAATTGTAGTGAAAGCATCGAGATAGGGGTTGCTGGCTTCGGTGTAATTCTTTAGAACATAACCGAGGCAAAGAGCTGAGACAACGCCTATTAAAATATAGCTGAAGTGTCGTTTGGGGAGCACATCAATGATTGGGAGTTCTTGGGTGTTTGTTTTTGAATTCCAAAGGCGATAGCCATAAAAGCCAATAAGCACGTAGTAACAATAGAGTATAGACTCAGCATAGAGGCCAATGCGATAGAATAAAAAAATACTGACCAATGAACCCGTAATCCCAAAAAACCAGCAGTATATATTTTCTTTGATCAATAAGATCAGAAAGGTAAGACTCAGTCCAACTGCTACAATTTCGAGTGCTAAATTCATTATAGTTGTTCTTTCAACGCTTTGATTTGATCACGTAAACTAGCAGCTTCAACAAAGTTTAAGTCCTTTGCTGCAATTTCCATAAGCTTTCTTGTGTCTCGAACTTTTTGTTCGATTTGGGGTTTGGTTAAATAACGTGTAGCCTCTTCTGCAGCTTTTTTGGATTCTTTTTCAGAAGCATAGGTAGCTACAGAATTTTTAGACAACGCACTATCTAGAGATTTGTTCAAAGCAGTTGGAATCTGATTGTTCAAAGTATTGTACTCCATTTGTTTTTGCCTTCTGTAGGTAGTCTGATCCATTGTAAACTGCATGCTTTTCGTAATCCGATCGGCATAAAAAATAGCCAGACCATTTACGTTTCTTGCTGCCCTTCCAACGGTTTGGGTTAGCGATCGATTCGAACGTAAAAAACCTTCTTTGTCAGCATCCAGAATTGCCACCAAGGATACTTCAGGTAAGTCCAAACCTTCTCGCAAGAGGTTTACGCCAATGAGAACATCGAAGATGCCTTTCCTCAAATCTTGCATAATCTCTACCCGTTCTAGGGTATCAACATCACTATGAATGTAACGGCAGCGAATTTGAATACGACTCATGTATTTGGTGAGTTCCTCTGCCATCCTTTTGGTGAGGGTCGTCACCAGCGTTCGTTCATCTTTTTCAGTTCTTTTTTGTATTTCTTCAATCAAATCATCAATCTGATTTTCACTCGGGCGAACTTCAATTATAGGGTCGAGCAGCCCCGTTGGTCGGATGATTTGTTCTACAAAAACACCTTCTGTTTTCTCCAACTCATAGTCAGCTGGGGTTGCACTTACATAAAGTACTTGGTTTTGTAAACTTTCAAACTCTTCAAACTTTAGGGGTCGGTTGTCCATAGCAGCCGGAAGTCTAAATCCATATTCAACTAAGTTTTCTTTTCGACTTCTATCGCCCCCATACATCGCATGAACTTGGGAAACCGTAACGTGACTTTCATCTATTACCATTAAAAAATCTTCCGGAAAGTAATCCAATAAACAGAAAGGGCGTGTCCCGGGATTTCTACCGTCTAAATAACGAGAATAGTTTTCAATTCCAGAGCAGTAACCCAACTCTCGAATCATCTCCAGGTCAAAATTGGTGCGTTCTTCTAGACGTTTAGCTTCTAAGTGTTTCCCAACTTCTCTAAAAAAGTCAAGTTGTTTTACCAAATCATCTTGAATAGCATGAATGGCATTTTGTAATACATCTGGGGAAGTCACAAACATATTGGCTGGGTAAATATTCAGTTGGTCAAATTTTTCAATCCGTTCATTAGTAATTGGATCAAAAGCTTCAATTTCTTCTATCTCATCTCCAAAAAAGTGAATTCTAAAAGCGGTGTCAGCATAACTCGGATACACATCAACTACATCACCTTTAACCCTAAAGTTACCATGTTGAAAATCAGCCATGGTTCTGGAATATAAACTTTGAACCAATTGATGTAAGAACTTGGTTCTCGAAATAACTTGGTCTCGTTTTATGGAAACTACATTTTTTTGAAATTCAGCAGGATTTCCGATTCCATATAAGCAAGAAACGGATGCAACTACAATTACATCTCTTCTTCCAGACAAGAGGGAAGAGGTTGTACTTAAACGCAATTTTTCGATCTCTTCGTTTATCGACAGATCTTTTTCAATATAAGTTCCCGTTACTGGGATATAGGCTTCGGGTTGATAATAGTCGTAGTATGAAACAAAATATTCTACTGCATTTTCTGGAAAGAAAAGTTTGAATTCAGAATACAATTGAGCCGCAAGGGTTTTGTTGTGTGCCAGAACAAGAGTAGGACGATCGAGTTCTTGAACTACATTGGCTACCGTAAATGTTTTACCTGAACCCGTAACTCCTTGTAGGGTCATGAATTTTTCGGTCTTCGAAAATCCATCGACCAATTGTTTGATCGCTGTTGGTTGATCGCCTGTAGGTGAAAATTCCGAAACTAATTTAAAAGCCATTGTTTGTTTTATGAAGCTTTAAATTTAAGCAATTTGATCGTATGTGATACAAGCTTCTGCATCTCATTTTTAGAAAAAAATCAATGGAATAAAGTAGTACCTTTGAGAAAAGCATGCCCATGGAAGAAAAATTAATTTCTAAGAAAAAGCCATTTTACCCCATTATAGATGTACTAAAGGATTATTTACAATATTACAGTCGTTGGGTCTATACTCCTGTGTATTACGACGACCTTCTTCGGTTTTCTGGTTCTGTAGTGGTTTTTGATGCAAACGATCAGGACACGCTGTGGGTTCGCGTTTATTATTCGGACAGCGAACGAGTGGAAATAGATTTTAATCTAAAGAAAGTATATGCCCTTTTGCACTCCGATGGAAATGAATCCTCTATGCCTTTTCTCAATATCGATGCAATCGACTACTGCACATTTGGAAATTCTAAGCCCTTTCGGGTTAAGGTGCGTAATGTTTTGAACGATAATTTCACCTATTTTTATGTAAAGAAAACAGACGCTTCTCGGGTTTACGGATTGGAATTTGAACACATGCTTTCTCCGCACAACCTCAATTTTTTAGTTAACGACTCCACCCTTATAGAAGAGCATATTGCAGGTATTCCGGGCGATGTATTCATAGAAAAGTATTTAGATGATTGTACTCCAGCTGAGCAAGCCCAGATCGCTAAAGAGTATGTAAAGTTCAACGAACGTTCCATGATTCGTTTGTTGGGCGATATGCGGGCTTATAATTATGTTGTGATCCCAACCCATGATTTTGACAAAGTAATTTATCAAATCCGAGCCATTGATTTTGATCAACAAAGTTTCGAAGGGAAATTGATGGTCTATCGACCACAGTTTTTTAAAGAAAATTACCCCATGATTTCCGTAGTTAAAGAAAAGCTCTCTACCGATTCCATTATTCAGTATAAAATTGAGGAACGTTCGATTTTAGCAAAACGGATTTTAAGTGCCGGAAAACGCTTAAATAAACTTATAAAAATCATGAATGAGGATCAGGTTTCCAAACCAGAGCATATCGATAACCTGACCAAAGAACTATACAAATTCACCAAAGATGAAGCTTTCAAAAAATGTTCCAATATGGGCGGAGTGATGGAAGCATCGTTTTCATATGTACTGAGAAATTATAAAAACATGAACTTGACTAATTTGATGAATTCCAAACTCTAATAGAAGTCCGCATCATTGAAGTCGTCAATTCCTTCTTGATCGTCTGCTCCAAATTCATCTGAAACCTCTTCGTCTGCTATAAAATCTTTTTGGGGCGCTTCTTCTGGGACCTCGCCTTGGGCAAAGATTAAATTGGGGTAGAGAACGGCTAATTCCTTTTCTCCAATTTCAATCAGTTCAATAAAAAACGTCCACAGGTCCAAGAAGTCGTATACATAAATCAAATGGTGATTTTCTGCATGAAAAACCTGGTCTATTTGTTCTTGTCCCATCGGAACAATTCCATCGTCCATATCCAATAAAGGAATCTCTTCGCCTTGATCCCAATTTTCATTGGTTCTATAAAAAGAGGCCATTTCTTGCCCACCAAACCCAAATGCCTGAGCAATTGCGTAATGAAAATCTTCTAGACTAGCTGCACCTTCAATTTCAATATCTCTTAGGATATCTTCTTTAGTGTCCAGAATAACTCTAAATCTATAAATCATGGGTAGGAACGTTAATGTGGTGATTGAATAATTGGAATAAAAAATAAAGTTGTGTACCAAATAAAAGCGAAGCTAAGAGTAAATGTAAGGGTTGAGAGGCAAAAGGAAAATCTAAATAGTACATGAGTATTCCGGTTAAAACTTCGCAGAAGAGTGTGATTAAAACCCATTTGAAAACAGGGAAATTCAAATTCATTTTACGCAGGGTATAAAACAAGTACCCGTTAATGAGTATTACCAAAATTGAAAAACTCCTGTGGAAATAAAATTTAAATGGAGCTGGATTTAACCACTTAGCTGCCTGATCCAGTCCGTAAAAATCAATTTGAAGATCAATGAATTGTCGAATTTGAGTTCCAATCCCGATTTGGATGAGTGTCAATCCTAAAGCTGCCAACCCTAGTTTTTTGATTAGTGCAGGAGGAGTGATAGTTTCTTTTTTATGGGGCGATGTAAAGGCGTAAAGATATACCAATAGAGCAACAATAAGGAGTGCCATGATCATATGAACGGTAATTTTTGCGGGTAGTAGGTTCGAATCAACAACCGTTTTTCCCAACCAAGCTTGGAAGCCCATCCCAAGAATTACGAGCAAGGACAGTAGGGGTATTCTTTTTTTCTTTTTCCAGTAGCGTATGGAAAGCAATCCAACGATTAAGGTTGCTATTCCGGCCAGGGCCCCTACCAATCGGTTGATGAATTCAACCCAAGTATGGAAAGCATTGAAATGTGCGTAGTCGTGTTTTGTGTAGGCTTCCCAATTCGATTCATCGAATTGTAAAGAACTGTTGAAATCCGTTTTTGCGACCCGTAGAACTTCATCTACGATGATCACTTCGCCTTCATTGTATTCGTGTTGCGCATTCCAATCCAGTTGTTCTCTTTCCGTTGGTGGGATTAAATAGCCAAAACATTTCGGCCAATCGGGACACCCCATTCCACTACCAGTAACCCGAACAATAGCACCTGCTGCGATGACCAGATAGACCAATACCAGTGAAACCCCAACCCAAAAGCGAAAACCTGTTTTCATAGTATATTATTTTTAATGAGTTTTAGTCCCAATTTTTTTCCTTCCACTTTCATCAACTCCAAAGCAGCTTCTTTTTCGTTGGGAATGATCCCTTCTAATATGGCTTCTTTGATCGCTTCTTTGATTTGACCAATTGCTTTTGAGGGACCTAAGCCAAATGATTCCATTATCTGTTCCCCTGAAACGGGAGGTTGGAAATTACGGATATGATCCCGTTCTTCAACTTCCTCTATTTTTTTTCGAACGACTTTAAAGTTGTTGTGATAGCGTTCAAAACGTTTTGGGTTTTTGGTCGTAATGTCTGCCTCGCACAAGGTAATAAGATCGTTGATGTTTTCACCCGCATCGAAAACAAGACGACGTACGGCAGAATCAGTTACTAAATCTTCAGCAATAACGATTGGGCGTGAGCTCATCAACACCATCTTTTGAACGAATTTCATCTTGTCATTCAAAGGTAATTTCATCCGTTTAAAGAGCTTATAAACCATTTTTGCACCAACAAATTCATGTCCATGAAAGGTCCATCCATTTTTTTTATGGAAGCGTTTGGTTGGGGCTTTGCCAATATCGTGCAACAAAGCTGCCCAACGTAACCAAAGGTCGTCTGTAGTTCGGCAAATATTATCTACCACTTCAAAAGTGTGATAAAAATTGTCTTTATGTGTTTGCCCTTCTACCTCTTCGATGCCTTTAAGGTCAACAAGTTCGGGAAGTAGGAGGGGAAGAAGATTGACTTCGTCCAGTAGTAAAAAACCAAAAGAGGGTTGGTCACACAGCATGATCTTATTGATCTCTTCTACACATCGCTCTTTGGTGATGATCGAGATTCTATCGGCATTTTCTTTAATTGCATCCAGTGATTCCTTTTCAATTATAAAACCCAATTGAGAAGCAAAACGTACAGCACGAAGCATTCGTAAGGGGTCATCCGAATAGGTGATTCCAGGTTCTAAAGGGGTTCTAAGAATACCCTTTTCTAAATCAGCAAGTCCATTAAAAGGATCGAGCAAAGTGCCGTAGGTTTCTTTGTTTAGGCTGATCGCCATTGCATTGATTGTGAAATCTCTGCGGTTTTGATCGTCTTCTAAACTCCCTTCTGTAACTTCTGGATTTCGGCTTTCGGAGGTGTACGACTCTTTCCGAGCACCAACAAATTCTAAACTTATGTCTTCCCATTTAAGCATGGCAGTACCGTAGGTTTTAAAAACCTGAACTTTGGTTGCCTTGGGTAATTTTTTTTGTACTTCTTGAGCGAGTTTAATTCCTGAGCCAAGAACCACAAAGTCGATATCAGCATTCTTTCTTTTCCTGTCCAGTAAATGATCTCGAACGAAACCGCCAATGGCATAAGCCTCCAGCCCAAGTTCATCTGCTGTTTCACCAACAGTTTTAAAAAGCTGACTATTTAAAATTTCTTTAAAGTCCGTTTTCAACATGATTATGCTCTTAGCGTTTTAAGGGCTCCGTCGGCTTCAATAACGATCAAAGTCGAGGGGTTGGTTCTAATTTCATCTGTTCTCAAAGCTACGATATAGTCTACACCATCCAAAATGGGTTGATCGATTTCATTGTATTCTTTTGGACTGTTATTTCCACTAACATTTGCTGAGGTAGAAACAATAGGATTTCCAAAACCTTGAATCAATTCCTTACAGAACGCATCTTGTACAATCCGAATTCCTGTACTGCCATTTGCTGCGGTTAGGTTGGATGCAAGACCACTTACCTCAGGGTAAATGACAGTTGTCGGCTTTTTACTCAAAGCGATTTCTTTGATTTTTTCATCCAAGGGTCCCGTCAGTTGTTCGAGCATTGCAAGATCTGCTACTAAACAAATCAGGGCTTTGTTGTCTGCCCTTTGCTTTAGTTTATAAATTTTTTCTACAGCTTCAGGATTTGTTGCATCACAACCAATACCCCAAATTGTATCGGTAGGGTAGAGTAGGGTTTCCCCTTTTTGTAAAGCAGAACAAGCTGCGCCAACAAAAGTTTCCATTCGGTTTGTGTTAATCTATACAGCTACATTATGCTCCCTTAGCGCATCGTTCAACGATGTTTTTTTATTGGTACTCTCTTTCCTTTTTCCAATGATCAAAGCACAGGGTACTTGGTATTCTCCAGCAGGAAATTGCTTGGCATAAGTACCAGGAATCACAACCGATCGAGCCGGAACAACCCCTTTATATTCAATTGGCTCATCACCCGAAACATCAATTATTTTGGTAGAAGCAGTAAGTACAACATTTGCACCCAAAACAGCTTCACGTTCTACGCGAACGCCCTCTACAACGATACAGCGTGAGCCAACAAAGGCGTCATCTTCGATGATTACGGGTGCTGCCTGAAGGGGTTCCAAGACCCCGCCAATTCCTACACCTCCGCTGAGGTGAACATTTTTTCCAATTTGTGCACAGCTTCCAACTGTAGCCCAGGTATCAACCATAGTCCCCGAATCTACATAGGCGCCAATGTTTACGTAACTGGGCATTAGAATCACCCCAGAGGCAATATATGCGCCTTGACGAGCAACCGCATGCGGTACTACTCGGATTCCCTTGGCTGCATAGTCTTTCTTGAGCGGCATTTTGTCATGAAATTCCATCGGACCAGCATGAAAAGTCTCCATCTTTTGAATTGGAAAATACAGCACTACTGCTTTCTTAACCCATTCGTTTACTTGCCAACCGTCGGTTGTGGGTTCGGCAACACGGAGGTCGCCCTCATCCAATTGTTTGATTATGGAACGGATTGCATTTTGTGTTTCTTCTTGTTCTAAAAGACTGCGGTCTTCCCAAGCTGCTTCTATAATTGCTCTCATTAAAATGATCTTAAAATTTTCCACAAATTTAAGCTATTCACTCGACTTTATTTTAGTTTTTTTATACGAACCCAAGAAGGAGCTGTATATTTGCGCATGCCAGAAATTATAGCAATCGATTTTGGAACTAAACGAACGGGAATAGCCGCAACAGATCCCTTGCAGCTCGTTGCTTCGGGTCTAACAACCTTGCCTACCCAAGAAGTAGTTCCGTTTTTAGAAGATTACCTAAAAACACATGAAGTTGCTATCTGTGTTTTTGGACAACCCAAAAGACACGACGGCTCTCCCTCTGAGGTTGAAGATGAAATTAAAAAATTCATTGCTTATTTGAATAAGAAAATTCCAAGTTTAACGATCGAACGCTATGATGAACGCTTTACCTCCAAAATGGCTTTTCAGACCCTGCTCGATTCTGGCATTGGAAAAAAGAAAAGACAAGACAAAGGTTTGCTTGATAAAATCAGCGCAACCCTTATCTTGCAATCCTATTTAGAAGCGAAAAACAATACGATTTTATGATATTACCTATTGTAGCATACGGTACTCCCGTATTGAAGAAAAAAGGAACGGAAATTACGCCCGAATATCCTGCATTCGATCAACTGCTCGAAAATATGTGGGACACCATGTATGCGGCTAATGGTGTTGGTCTAGCCGCCCCTCAAGTTGGAATTGGGATTCGTCTTTTTATAGTCGATGCTTCTCCCTTTGCAGATGATGATGAGTTGACGGAGGAGGAACAAAAACAACTCACCGGGTTTAAGAAGGTTTTTATCAACCCTCAAATCGAAGAATCTGGAGAGGAATGGGCTTTTAATGAAGGCTGTTTGAGTATCCCTGACGTTCGTGAAGATGTGTACCGGCAAGAAGAAATTCACATCCGCTATTGGGATGAAAATTTTAAAGAACATCAGGAAGTTTATACCGGTCTTGCTGCCCGCGTTATTCAGCATGAATACGATCATATTGAGGGTGTTTTGTTTACGGATAAGCTTTCGCCCTTAAAAAAGAGATTAATTAAAGGAAAATTAAATAATATTGCCAAAGGAAATATAGACGTGGATTATAAAATGCGTTTCCCTTTAGCTTCCAAAAAAAGATAAATACCCTTATGGAATTAGATAAAATCATCGCTATTTCTGGCCGTCCGGGCCTTTTTGAAGTTCAAGTACAAACCCGTAGTGGTTTCATTGCCAACTCCCTTGTCGATGGTAAACGCATTACCGCAAGCCTTCGAGATCAAGTAAGTTTACTGTCTGAAATCAACATTTACGGCTTACAGGCTGAGGTTCCTTTGGCGGATATTTTTCAGAACATGCTAGCACACGAAAAAGGGGCACTCTGTTCCGTAAAACCCAAGGCTCCCGCTACGGACTTAGAAGCTTATTTCTTTGAAGTTTTTCAAGACTATGACGAAGAGCGGGTATATCCTAGCGATATCAAAAAAATCATTCAATGGTATAACGTTTTGGTTGGAAAAGGTCTTTTGGTTGCCGAAGCTGCTCCAGCTCCTGAAACTGAGACTCCAGCAGCAGAAGCAACACCCACCGAAGAAGCCTAATGAACACGCGAGCCCAACAACTTGAGGCAATCGATCGTTTGCTAACCATCATGGATGAGCTCCGAGAGCAATGCCCATGGGACCGAAAACAGACCTTCGAATCCCTACGTCATTTGACGATTGAGGAAACCTACGAATTGGGCGATGCGATTCTAGAACGCAATCTAGAGGAAATAAAAAATGAGCTCGGAGACCTATTGCTCCACATTGCTTTTTATTCCAAACTCGGAAGCGAAGAAAAAGCCTTTGATATTGCCGATGTGGCTACCAGTATTTCGGATAAATTAGTGCATCGACATCCGCATGTGTACGGAGATGTTGAAGTCCAAGACGAAGAAGAGGTCAAAAAAAATTGGGAGGCTTTAAAACTAAAGGAAGGGAAAAAATCTGTTCTTGAGGGTGTCCCCAAAGGGCTTCCTGCCCTTGTAAAAGCACAACGCATTCAAGACAAGGTTGCCGGTGTTGGTTTCGATTGGGAGCAGCCCAATCAAGTTTGGGACAAGGTGCAAGAAGAGTTAGCCGAACTGAATGCTGAAGTGCAAAACGGCTCTGCTAAAACCATTGAAGCTGAATTTGGCGATGTGCTTTTTTCTCTGATAAACTATGCCCGCTTCCTTAAAATAAACCCCGATACGGCACTAGAGCGAACAAACCAAAAGTTCACCAAACGCTTTCAGTATTTAGAACAACATGCCCAAAAAATAGGGAAAACCCTCCACGAAATGTCGCTAGACGAGATGGAGGTGATTTGGCAAGAAGCTAAAAAAGTGGATTAGGATTCTTGAAGTTGTTTTTGTAAATTGCTATTCCCTAAATGCTTAGCATGAAAAAACAAAATCCCTCAAACCTGATTTCTTTTGAAATAAAATCACTAATTCTTTTATGTATTTCATTTGTTTTTCTCAATTCATGTTCAATATACCACCAAGTACCTAACGTCAAATCTCAAGAATTTGAGAATACGTTGATTTCTAAACAAAAGCTTTCTTTAAGTAATTCAGTAGAAAAAATAGTAAATGCAGGAGGGAATCATTATCGGAAGAAAGCAATTATTAAGCAATTAAGTTCTTTTGGTCTAGAAGAAAACACCCGACAAGAAAGAATCGATTGGTTGAGTGTTCAGAAAAACATCATTGTCGATATTCCAGGGGAATCAGACTCGT